>DATNFQ010000083.1:0-24983 GCA_035606295.1 Patescibacteria group bacterium | reverse complement strand
GGCGGCGTCCTCGATGATCGCGACGACATCGGCGAGCCCGTCCGAGGCGACCGTATGGATGTGCAGGTCGGCGCGCCCGGTCCGGTCGGTGTCAGCCATCCCCCTTCTCCAAGTCCGGCCAGATCGGAAAGAACACCGCCCACCATTGCTCAGGGGCATCCTCGACGATGCGCTCGTAGGCACGAGCTAGAGCAGCGGTCGTCGCCGTGGCACGTTCGCGCCGCGATCCCTCGGCGGCCACATCGATGCGTTCGAGGCGACCGGTGTAGCGCCCCGGAGTCGAACGCCGCACGCCCATGACATACGGCGGAGCGCCCGTCTCGATGGCCAGCAGCGCCGGGCCGAGCGGCAGGCTCGCCGGCGCACCGAACAGCTCCGTCAGCGTCCCGCCACCGGTCAGGTCACGATCGCCGACGAGACCCACATAGCGGCCCTCGTGCAGGGCTTTCGTGAGCTCCCGACGCGCCTCGCGCACACCGACGATGCGGATACCGACCGAACCCCGTGATCTGATGAACCACGCCTGGAGCTCCGCATCGTCGAGGGTCTCCATGGGAGCGACGGCCTCCCCGACGCGTGACGCAAGGAGCAGGGCCGGCAGCTCGATCGCGCCGAAGTGCAGCCCCACGAAGATAGCCGGTCGTCCGAGCGAGAAGGCCTCCTCGACCACCTCGGGCGTTTCGATCGTCAGTCGCCGCGGCACCTCGTCACCGCCCATCCCGGGCGTTCGCGCGACCTCCAGGTAGTAGCGCGCCGCGTGCCGGTACGCGAGGCGGACGAGGCGCTCCAGCGCTCGCGGGTCGTCGGCGGCAGCCCGTGCGAGTGGCGTCCCTCGCTCGTTGGCGGCGAGCCACTCGCCGACTCGCGCCAGATTGCGTCGCGCCTGGGCGGCGCGTTCGGGCGTCCGCCGGTACCAGAGATCGCCCGCGAGTTCGGCGAGGGCGATCTGGGGGCGCTCCGGGAGCCGGCATGCGAGCCACGAGGCGGCCTGGAGGGCGCGCCGGCGCAGACTGCGCCCGATCCTTCGCACGCTCAGCCGAACCCTGGAGCAGGGCCGGGATCGGCGACGTCGGCCTGCATCAGCGTGGCACGTCGCTCGAGATCTGCGGCTTCCTCCGATGTCGAGGGCCAGATCGGCTTGAAGCTATACCACTGGTCTGGCGCCGCGGCGATCGTCGACGCGAGGGCGTCGGCGACGGCCTGGGTCGCACGCTGGAGTTGGGATGGGTCCGCAGACGGGACCTCGATCGGCGACGACCACGAGACGTGGAATGTGTCGTCAGGCTGGCGCCGGATGGTGATCGGCAGGATCCGCGCGTGGGTCTTCGCGGCCAGTGTCGCGGGGCCCGCGGGCAGGGCCGTCCACTCCCCGAACAGCCGGACCGGGATCCCGTCAGCGCGATAGCCCCAGTCGACCAGCAGGCCAAGGATCTCGCGCCGGCGTAAGACCCCGAAGATGTCGCGGAGGTTGCGCCAGGGGATCAGCTTGACGCCCCAGCCCTCGCGCTGGCGGCGGAGGATCTCGTAGATCTCCGGGAACGCGGAATCGTCGGCCACGACGTTGATCGGCATCCCGTGATGGGCGATGGCCGCTGCGATGGCCTCGTTGCTCCCGACATGCCCGACGGTCATGATCAGCCCGCCCGGCGAGTCCTCCCAGATCCCGCGAACCTCGTCGACGTCGAGCGACGGGATGAGGCGGGCGATCTCCGAGGGTGGCAGTGTCGGCAGGCGCATGAGCTCCACCAGGTACCGCCCGTAGCCCATGTACGAACCAAGCGCGGCCTCCCGGACCTTGCGATGGTCGGGTGGCAAGCCAAGGACGTTGGCGAAGTTGCGGTTCGACCAGCGGCGCTTGGTCGGCCACAGGAGATACGACGCCTGCGACAGGCGACCGATGATCGTCGCAGCGGGCTTCGGTGGCACCGTGGCGAGGAGCCACGACGTCGCGCGATACACGATGACCGCCGTTCGCTCGACGATGCGCGGGCTCGAACGTCCCCGTCGGTGTGGCGCCTCGAGACGGCGGTCGATCCGGGCCGGCTTTGCGGGCGGGCCCGTCTGCGACTGATCGCCAGCCGTCATGAACCGGCGGTCGCGGCCGTCCTCGAGCGGGAGGCGGCAAGCGTCCGAAGGGTCCGGGCCGGAGCCTTCTCGGTGCCGACGAGTGTCTCGTTGTCATCGCCGCGGATGAACGCCTCTACGCGCTCGCGCGCGACGTCATCCGAGATCTGGCGTGGCGGGCTCTTCATGAAGTAGGCCGACGGCGCCACGAGGGTGCCCTTCAGCCCGCGGTCGAGCCCGAGCTTGAGGCAGCGGATCGCGTCGGTGATCACCCCGGCCGAGTTGGGCGAGTCCCACACCTCGAGCTTCAGTTCGGCGTTGAGTGGCACGTCACCGAAGGTCGTGCCCTCCATCCGGATGTAGCACCACTTGCGGTCCTGTAGCCACGGCACGTGATCAGACGGGCCGACGTGGACGTCGTCCGAGTCGAGCTCGTAGTCGAGCATGCTGGTGACGGCGTTGGTCTTCGAGATCTTCTTGGACTCGAGGCGCTCGCGCTCGAGCATGTTCAGGAAGTCGGTGTTGCCGCCGAAGTTGAGCTGGTAGGTCCGGTCCAAGCGCACGCCACGGTCCATGAACAGCCTGGTCAGCACGCGGTGGCTGATCGTGGCGCCGACCTGGCTCTTGATGTCATCACCGATGACCGGTAGGCCCTCTTCCGCGAAGCGGCGCTGCCAGTACGGCTCGCGACCGATGAACACGGGGATGGCATTGACGAAGCCGACGCCGGCGCGGAGGGCCTGCTCGGCGTACCACTTGGTCGCCTCCTCGCTGCCGACCGGGAGGTACGACACCATCACGTCGACCTCGCGCTCCTTGAGGATCCCGACGATGTCGACCGTCGGACCGGGCGCCTTCTCGATCACCTGCGAGAGGTACTTGCCGAGTCCGTCGTGTGTCATCCCGCGCTGCACTTCGACGCCGAGCTTGCCGGTCTGGTGGAAGACGAACGTGTTGTTCGGCTTGGTATAGATCGCCTCGCCGAGGTCCGTGCCGACCTTGTTCTTGTCGATGTCGAAGGCGGCGACGAATTC
Organism: Patescibacteria group bacterium; assembly: GCA_035606295.1. Classification (GTDB taxonomy): domain Bacteria; phylum Chloroflexota; class Limnocylindria; order Limnocylindrales; family CSP1-4; genus SPCO01. Next base: position 21,885 of record DATNFQ010000083.1, on the reverse strand, counting down.
GATGTCCCGGACGTGATAGCCGCCGAGATTCACGTGCATCAGCCCCGGGACGAAGTCATCGTCGTTCGCGTTCTCGTAGTAGTAGCGACCCTGCACCAGGCTGCTGGCGCAGTTCCCGACGCCAACGATCGCGACGCGGACCTTGCCGTCGCCACGCCGCCCGGCGCCCGCCCAGGTATCCGCCGGCCGGGTGCCGTTCGTCCCGCTTCCGTTGCCGCTCCTGCCGTTGGTGCTCACATCTGCTCCTATTCGGTCGGTTGCTCCGTGGCTGCCGAGATGGCCTGGCTACGGACGTTGAGGATCCGCTGGATGACGGTGAGGGTCGCGCCGATCGTGATGATGGCGAGCGTGGGTTCGAGTGCCTTGATATTCGGGGAGTCCGCGAAGATCAACCCGAGTGACAGGATCACGAGTCGGATCTCGCGAGGCATCAACCCGACCGCCGCCATGCCCTTCCCGGGCGAGAACCCGAGGCCCTCTGCTCGCGCGCGGACATAGCTGACCATGAATGCGGCGGCCATCGCGCTGGTCGCCAGGATCGGCACACGGGTGTGCTCGTCGACCGCGGCTCCGAAGACGATGCCGATGTAGACGATCGCCTCCCCGCCACGATCGAAGACGGAGTCCAGGAACGCGCCCCAGCGCGACACCCGACCCGTCGCCCGCGCGAGCGTGCCGTCAAACATGTCGAACGCGCCGCCGATGAACACGACGATGCCGCCGATCGTCCAATGCTGGAGCGCGACCAGGATCGCACCCGTCGTCGTGATCGCGAAGCCGATCAGCGTCAGGGCATCGGGCGTGAGCCCGACGCGCCCCATCGCGAGTGCGATCGGCTCGAAGACGGCCTTGATCGCATCGCGTGACCTATTCGAGATCGTCAACTCGCGATCCCCAGGATCTCGCGCTGGCGGGCCGCGACCTCGCCGAAGGCCTCCGGACGAAGCGTGCAGATCGTCTCACGCCCGACTCGACGGGTCGCGACGAGCCCGGCCACCCGAAGGCGCTTCAGGTGGTGGCTCACGAGCGGCTGGGAGAGCCCGACATGGGCGATGAGCTCAGCCACGCTCGCCTCGCCAGCAGCGAGACGTCGAACGATGCGCAGTCGGTTCACGTCAGCGAGGGCCTTGTGGAACGCCCTCAGGTCGCGGAGGTCATCTGGCTGGAGGACGATCGATGCGATCGTCGAGCGGAACCGGGCGGGGGTCGGCACGGGAAGGGGTCGCCTCAGTTGGGGGTCCGGCGCCGCGCCGGATGCATCAACCAATGTTGATATCAACGGATGTTGATGCTAGGAGCGGGCTGGCTGCCTGTCAAGCGACCGCGTCCGACGGTGCGGGGACCGCCCGTAGACTGCCGGGGATGGATGCCCGACGGTCCGTCCTGTTGCTTGTCGCGATCGCCGTCGTGCTCGCGACAGCGCTCCTTGCCGTCCTGCCGCGCCCGCCACGCCTCGCGCTCGCTGATGATCGTCCGGCCGCTACGGCGCCGTCGCCGCCGCGCATGACGCCGGCTGACCTCTACGAGATGTTCATCGATCCGTCATCCGCGCATTCGTTCGAGATGCCGGTCACGCTCGCGGTCGAAGACGCGGGCGTGCTCGTACTTCCGAGCGGCCGGCTCGTGGGGAGTGATGCCTTCTTGCTCGACGAGGTCCCGTACACGCTTGACGTGCCGGCCGGTCTCCACCCCGTCGCCGTCCTACGCTCGGACTTCGACGACGGTGACCGCCGCATCGCCGCGGCGATGGTCCGTTTCGCCACGACCGATCCGATCCGCTGGGAGCTCGCTGTCGTCCCGGGGCAGGATCCTGCGGACCTCGGGCCGGACGAGATCTTCGGCTACGGCGTCGATTCGGGGACCGGTGCGTTCACGAGTCCCGAGGCAGCGGCGCTGGTCGAGGATGAGGCGAGGTACACGGCGTTCAGCGACGCGTTGCTCGCGGCGTTCCGGGGCAAGGAGGTGACGGATCCCCTGACCGCCACCGTCGTGGTCGATGACTCGACGCACGCGAACGTCGTGGCATTCGCCTCGGGTTTCGGCGATGGGGCCTACCCGAGCTACGCCGGATTCGACCGCGACGGGCGGATCGTCGCCGTCCTGACGGACTTCGGGATCCTCGACGCCGCGAAGGGCTGACCGGCCTCGCGACTAGACTCGACGACGATGGATCGCGGGACCCGCCTTGTGCTGCTCGCCGTCTTCGGTGCCGGCGTCTTCCTTGCCGGCCTCGAGCTGATGATCACGGCCGTTGCGCTCCCGTCGATCCTGGCCGACCTCGTCCAGGCCAACGGCACATCGGCCTGGGCCGAGCTCCGCAAGGCCAGTTGGATCATCAATGGGTACCTGCTGATCTACATCTTGATGATGCCGCTGGCCGGCCGCCTCGCCGACTTGTGGGGTGCGCGCCGGCTCTCGATGGTCGCGCTCATCGTCTTCACGCTCGGCTCGTTGCTTGCCGGGATGGCGCAGGACCTCGATCAGCTTATCGGCGCCCGCTTGGTCCAGGCGGTCGGCGGCGGTGTCCTCGTGCCGGTGGGGACGGCAGCCGCTGCGCACCTCTACGGGGCGCACGGACGGCCACGGGCGCTCGGCGTGATCGGTGCGCTGACGTTCCTCGGGATGGCGGCAGGGCCGTTCCTCGGCGCAGCCATCCTCTCGGCGATCCACCCCGATTCCATGCTCGAAGCCGCCGGCCTCACCGGCGGCCCGCTGGAGGCCCTGCTCGTCCCTGCTTGGCGGTGGATCTTCTACGCCAACATCCCGATCGCCATCGGCGCGCTCGTCCTCGCCTGGGCGGCGGCCCCGGGCTGGGAGACGCCGAGGAGACCGGGACGCCTCGATCTCCTGGGCGCGGCGATCTTCGGGGTCGCCCTCGCGAGCGGTCTCGTCGCCCTGACCCTCGTCGGGGCTGCGGGCGATCCCGCGAGTCCGTTCACTCCTGAGCGCGCGTCGCTCGCGCTGGCGGTGGTCGCCATCGCCGCCACGGTCCTTGCGATCGTCCGTGCGGTGCGCGTCGCCGACCCCTTCCTAGACGTCCGTCTGTTCCGGCGACCGGGTTTCAGTGCCGCGACGCTCATCTCGTTGCTCACCGGCTACGCGTTCGCGACCGCGATCATCGGCGGAGCGGTGTTCGTCGACCGCGTGCTCTACGGCGGCCCCGACGAACAGCGCCTCGCGCTCGGGGCCCTGGCCGGTGCGACGGCGATCGGTGCGCTGGCGTCGGGGTTCGCGGTCCGGATCGCGAGCTATCGGCTCGTGACCCTCGTCGGCCTCGCAGGATCGATCGCCGCACTCATCGCGATGTCCCGCTGGTCGCCGGCGACCACCACGGCCGAGGCCGCCGGCGCGCTCGGCCTCTTCGGCCTCGGGTTCGGTCTATCGGTGACACCGCGCTCGACGGCCGCGGTCGAGGCGGCGGGCCAGGCCTCATTCGGTGCAGCGTCGTCGGTGGTGACCGTGGCCCGGATGCTCGGCATGGCCGTCGGGCTGGCCGTCCTCACCGCCTACGGCTCGACGACGATCGATCGCCTGTCGGCCCAGGTCTACGCGACCCCCGACGCGTACCTCGACTACATCCCGGAGAACCTGCGCGATCGCCCGCTCAAGGACCCGCTGGTCGTCGAGGCCCTCGAGTCGTGGGCCTCGCGTGAAGCGGCGTCGATCATGGTCGGTCTGTACCTGGTCGCGGCGATCGTGCTCGTGGTCGCGGTCCCGCCGGCGTTGGCCCTCGGCGGGACGGCGCGGCGTGGGCAGGCCGCGCGTATGCTGCCGAACGATGGCGCTCCAGACCCCGGTCTCATCCTCTGATCCGCCGGTAGAGCCGGCCGGCGAACCCGTCGCTCGCCGGCGGTCGCCGACCAGGTCGGACGGACCGGGTCGCATCAGCGTCACGGGCCGGCTCGATGGGCGGATCCAGGATCTCGACGGCGATGCGGCCCTCGAGGCGCTTCCTCGGATGCTCGCGGAGCCCGAACGATGTGTCTGGGTCGACCTGGCGGGACCCTCGCCGGATCGGGTGGAGGCGGTTGCTCGTGTCCTCGGCCTCCATCCGCTGATCGTCGAGGACGTCCTCGAGGGCAACCAGCGCGCGAAGATCGAGACGACCGACGGGTTGGTCCACATCGTCCTGTTCGCGCTCGATCGCGATTCATCTGCGATCGCCAACGAGATCGACCTCGTCCTCGCCAAGGGTTACCTCTTCACGGTCCACGACGTGAGCTGGGACCCGCGGGCGTCGCACCACCTGCGCGACGGCGTCGAACCCATCCTCGCCTCCGGACCGGACCACCTCCTGTGGGCGATCGGCGACGACATCGTCGATGGCTACTTCCCGTATGCCGACCGGCTCGGTGACGCGATCGATGAGGTGCAGGACGCGGTGATCCGGACCGCGAACCCCGAAACGCTGGAACGGGTGTTCGCGCTCAAGCGCGAGCTGATCCTCGTCCGCCGCGCGGCGAGCCCGACCCGCGAGGTCTTCAACCAACTCACCAACCGCGAGCTGACGCTCATCGATCCGGACGAGATCCTCTACTTCCGCGACATCTACGACCATGTCATCCGGCTGACCGACGAACTCGACAACTACCGCGAGCTCGCGGCATCGACCCTCGACGTGTATCTGACCCAGGTCAACAACAACCTGTCGGTCATCATGAAGCGCCTGACCGGGGTCACCGTCATCCTCGCTGGAATAGGTGCGGTCGCCGGCATCTTCGGGATGAGCGAGGCCGGCACGGCCTTGGGCGGCGCGGAGGCGGGCGGGTTCTGGGCGATCACAGCGGTGACCGTCGGCATCGCCGTCGTGGCGGCCCTGTTCCTGCGCCGGATCGGCTGGATCTAGGCCTCAGCCACAGATGACGGGTCGCGCCGTCGGGTGCGCGGCATCGTGGTCGGCCGGTCGCGCATCGATCGGCTTGGCGATGACCTGCGTGTACCCGAAGTCGCGACCCGGGCCCTGCGACGTCTGCAGCCACAGCTGCTCGGTCTTCGCTTTCGATGGGGTGAGCAGGCCGGTGGTGTACGGCTGGTCGCGGCGGACGTTCGCGATCTCATAGCGATACAGCCAGTCGTCGCTCGTCCACACTTCGACGACGAGACCGCGTTGATCGAAAGCTCTGGTGCGGAGCAACGGCAGGAACATGCCCTCGCGGGCGTGCGCGTAGATGTACGTGGCCTTGCCGAAGCCCGGTTGGGATAGCTGTGGCAGGTACATCGCGACGTTGCAGTACGGGTAGCCGTTGTTCGCCTTGACGATGGCCAGGTCGATGCCGAGGTCGCTGATCCGGACGCGGGTCACGACCCGGTTCTTCGGGGGCGGCGTCGGCGACGGCTGCGGCGTGGCGCTCTCGGTCGGACGCGGCGTGCCGATCGGTGGCAGCGTGATGAGCGGGGTCGGCGTGGGCACGAACGCGTCGGAAGGATCGGGAGACAGGCCAGGCGCGGAGCTCGGTCCCGCGACGGGGACCGTATACGTGAGCAGGCCCGCCGAGAGGATCGTCACCCCGAACGCCGTCAGCAGGGCGGGAAGCACGCGAGTACGGAGCTCATCGGTGGGTCGGGCCATCGGAGCCGCATCGTATCGGAGGCTCGCGCGGAGCGCCCCCGGCACGTCGGTACTGGTACCCTCCGCGCCAGCATGTGGCCCCGACTGTCGATCGTCGCCGGTCTGCTGACCGGTATCGCGGCCGCGGCGCTGGTCCTCGGGGGGATCCTCCTCTTCACCCCGGCGCCCGGTGCTGCCCCGACCGCCGTGCCCCAGCCGTCGGGTTCGTTCGCGCTGGAGCCGTCCCCGAGCCCGTCGACGCCGTCGAGCGCGAGTGCGTCTCCGTCGCCGGTCGCGTCGCCACGCGCGTCCGCCTCGCCGTCGCCAAGCGGGAGTGCGTCCGCCTCCCCATCGCTCACCGCGAGTGCGTCTGCGAACCCGAATGCCGTGCCATCGGCCTCGCCGTCCGCGAGTACGGCCGCCGTCCAGCCGTGACACCGGCCGGCGCCGGGACGCCGGAGGGCTCCGCAACATCGTCCGTGCGCGCGGTCTCGGCCACCGCCGAGATCGACGCCGCGCTCACCGCTCTCGTTGCGGCCCGACCACCGCTCATGCTCGTGATCGACTTCGACGGCACGCTCGCGGTCGGCTCACGTGACCCCGCCGTCGCGCGGATCGAGCCGCTGGCGCAGCGCGCTCTCCGACGGCTTGCGGCACTCGCGGCGATGTGGCCGGATCGTCTGTCGCTCGTCGTGCTCACCGGGCGCGTCGTCGCAGACGTCGCCGCGCGCGTCAGGGTCGGTGGCGTCGAGTACCTCGGCGACCACGGACTCGAACACGGTCGTCTGCCACGCGGTCAGCGCGCGGAACGGCTGGTCGTCACGACGGATCCTGTCTTCGATGTCCATCGCGACACGGCGGAGACGCTTGCGACGGCGGTCGCCGCCGAGCTCGGTACGCCGCGCTGGTTGTTCGTCGAGCGCAAGGGCCCGTCCGTGGCATTCCACGTACGCCAGGCCGACGATGTCCCGTCCGCCCGCGCGGCCGTCGTCGAGGCGATCGGGACGGTGGAACGGCGGCTCGGCCTCGTGCACGGGCTCGCTCACTACCGGGGCCGGTCGGTCGTCGACCTCCGGCCGCGGGACGCAGGCGGCAAGCGTGAGGCCGTCGAACGGCTGATCACACGGGACCGGCCGGGCGCCGTGGCTGTCCTCGGCGATGAGATGAGCGACATCGATGCCTTCGAGGGCGTCATCGCCGCGCGCTCGGCCGGGGGCATCATCGGGGTCACCCTCGCGGTCCATGGCACCAGTCGACCGGCACCGGCGGAGCTGCTGGCCCTGGCCGACCTGCGCCTGGGCGGCGCCCATGACGTCGGGCGCTGGCTGGCCGCCCTCGCGCGGCGCCTCGAAGTCGAGGCGGACCCTGGCCGTTAGCTCGGTAGAGCCGAGATGGCGGCCGCAGCGCCCTCAGCGACCTGGAGCAGCGGGGTGGGCACGAGGCCGAACAGGATCGTGAGTGCCGTCGCTGCGGCCAGGCCGCCCCACAACAGGGCGCCATGGCTCAGCGGAGGCGCGTCGCTCTCCGGGTCACGCATATACATGTAGACCGCGACCCTCAGGTAATAGAACGCGGCGAGCGCGGCGTTGAGCACGACGAGGACCGCAAGGACCGTGAGCCAGCCGCCGGCCTCGACCGCGGCGAGGATCACGTACGCCTTCGCCCAGAAGCCGGCGAGCGGTGGGATGCCGGTCAGGGACAACAGGAACAGCAGCATCAAGGCGCCGAGGAGCGGTTCGCGCCGGCCCAGCCCTGAGAAGGTCGCCAGCCCGGATGTGACGCCGGTCCGTTTCTGGAGGGCCGCCACCACCGCGAATGCACCGAGGTTCATGAAGGTGTACGCCGCGCCATAGAACAGCAAGCCCTGGAGACCAAGGAGCTGTCCGCCGGCGTACGCCGCGAGCCCGACCAGCATGTAGCCGGTGTGGGCGATCGAGCTGTACGCCAGCATCCGCTTCACGTTGTCCTGCGTGAGCGCCACGAGATTCCCGACGGTCATCGTCAGCGCCGCCAGGATCATCACGACGGGGAGCCACCAGTCCGCGAGCGGTCCGAGGGCCTCGACGAACAGCCGCAGGATCAGGGCGAACGCGCCGACCTTCGGCCCAACCGACAGATACCCGGTGATCGGGGTCGGCGAGCCCTGGTACGCGTCCGGTGTCCAATAATGGAACGGGACGGCCGCGATCTTGAACGCGACGCCCGTGGTCAGGAACGCGAGTCCGATCGCCAGGCTGGCCTGGAGCGGCGCTTCGCCGGCCACGATCTGGGCGAGGATCTGGGTGATGCCCGGCCGCGACGGATCATCGCTGCTGATGAGCGTCGTCCCTGTGATGCCCCAGACGAAGGCCAGCCCGAAAAGGAAGATCGCCGAGCTGAACGAGCCGAGCAGGAAGTACTTGATCGCCCCCTCCGTCGAGTAGGCGTCCGTCTTGTGGTAGCCGGCGAGCAGATAACCCGGCAGCACCATCAGCTCGAGACCGAGGAACAGCAGCAGCAGGTCGGCCGCGCCCGCGATGAGCATCGCGCCCGTCATCGCGAAGATCAGCACGATCGCGAACTCGGCGATCGGCAGGCCGCGCGGCAGCAGGTAGTCGGGCGCGAACACGATGGTCATCGCGACGATCGTGATGAACAGGACGTCGAGGAAGGTCGTGAGCGCGTCGACCTTGTACGAGCCGTTGAAGGCCGTCGACGTCTCTGCGCCGACCTGGATGGTCACGAACGCCGTGATCGCCAGACCGATGAGCGCCGTCCCGATGGCCGGACCGTCGCGTCCAGGCCAGATGAGGTCGACGATCAGCACGGCCGCCGCGGTAAGGACGGCCGCGATGAGCGGCGCGATCGTGACGAGATCCGCGAACGCCACTAGACGCCTCCGCCCTGCGCTACGACGACCGTGGTCTCGCGCCGACGCCCGAGGGCGACAGCAACGGTACGGGCGACCACGAGGAGCACGATCAGCGCGAGCCCGATGACCACCACGATCGGATCGACCGGTATCGCCTGCCCGGTGCGCGCAGACGCGAGGAACTCATCGACCGACCCCTGGATGAGGTTCAGCAGCAGACCCGGCTGGACGCCGAAGACGACGACCAGCGTGGCGAGCGGCACCAGGGTAAGGACCTCGATGGGCGTCATGTCGGTCAGATGGCCGCCAAGGTTCTCGAGGAAGTCCGAGACCTCGCCGAAGATCACACGCTGGTACATGAACAACAGGTAGCCGGCACCGAGGATCATCGCGAACGCCGCGACCGCGGCCGCACCCGGGCTGACCAGGAACGTGCCGACCATGCTCAGGAACTCACCGACGAATCCCGACAAGCCCGGCAGGCCTGCCGAGGCGAAGACGAAGAATCCGAAGACGGCCGCCCACACCGGCATCCGACTGGCGAGTCCGCCCATCTTGGCGATGGTCCTGTCGTGGGTCCGCTCGTAGATCACCCCGACGAGCAGGAACAGGCCGCCGGTGATCAGGCCGTGGTTGACCATCTGCAGGATGGCGCCCTGAGCGCCCTGCTCGGTGAAGACGAACACCCCGAGCGTGACGAACCCCATGTGGCTGACCGACGAGTACGCCACCAGCCGTTTGAGGTCGGGCTGGACCAGCGCGACGATCGCGCCGTAGATGATCGCGATCAGCGACAGCACGATGATCGTCGGGGCGAAGGTCGCCGCCGCGTCCGGGAACAGCGGTACGGCGAACCGAAGGAACCCGTACGCACCGAGCTTGAGCAGGATCCCGGCCAGGATCACCGAGCCGGCCGTCGGTGCATCCGTGTGTGCATCGGGCAGCCACGTGTGGAACGGGAACATCGGCACCTTGATCGCGAATGCGAGGAAGAACGCGAGGAAGGCACCGACCTGGAGGGCCGGTGCGAAGCCGGAGGAGGCCGCGAAATCGCGGAGCGTCACAAAGTCGAAGGCGTTGGCCCACGAGCCAGTGGCGGACTGGTACGCGAACGCGGTCGCAAGGATCGCCACCAGCATCAGCAGCGAGCCGACGAGCGTGTACAGCACGAACTTGATCGTCGAGTAGATCCGGTTCGCGCCGCCCCAGATCCCGATGATGAGGTACATCGGCACGAGAACGACTTCCCAGAAGATGTAGAAGAGGAACAGGTCGAGCGCAAGGAACACGCCGATCATCCCGACCTCGAGCACGAGGAACGAGATCATGTATTCCTTGATGCGGTTCGTGATCGGGACCCACGACGCCAGGATGCAGATCCATGTCAGCGTGGTCGTCAGCACGACGAGCGCCGCCGACAGACCGTCGATCCCGAGCTTGTACTGGATGCCGAAGACGGGGATCCAGTCGTAGGCCTCGACGAAGTCGAAGCGGTTGCCCGCCGCGCCGGCGTAACCGACCAGCATCAGCAGCGATGCGACCCAGGCCGCGAGGGCGAAAGCGAGTGCCGTCGGGCGGGTCCAGGAGGTCGGCAGGATCGCCACCGCGAGTGCGCCGAGGAGCGGCAGGAACGTGACGATCGTGAGGATCCCGATCGGCATGTCGTCGAGGTTCATCCCTGGTTCCCCACGAGCAGCAGGTACGAGCCGGCCATGACGATCAGGCCGATGGCGATGCCGAGCGCGTAGTTCTGGACACGGCCCGTCTGGACGCGCCGGATGTTGCGCCCGGCCGTGACCGTCGAGCTGCCGATGCCGTTGACGGTGCCGTCGACGACCTCCCGGTCGAACCACCAGATGGCGTTCGCCAGCCGGCCACCGATGACGATGAACAGCAGGTCGTTGAGCTCGTCGAACCACCACTTGTTGAGGGACGCCCGATAGAGGAACGACAGACCGGGCCGCGCGCTGATCTCGCGGACGCGCTCGGGCCGGGCAGGCATGTGCAGCCCGCCGAGATCGGTGCCGAACAGCCGCCAGGCGAGCACGACGCCGACCGCGGCCACTGCGACGCTGGCGACGATCAGTGCTCCGTCGACGCCGAACAGCTGGAACTGCGCTTCTGTGTGGTGGAGCATCTCGACCGCCGGCTGGAAGACCGGCTCGAGCCACTGGGAGATGAGGCTGGCGCCGAACGGCAACCCGAGGACGAGTCCGAGCAGTGCTGACGGGATCGCGAGAAGGATGAGCGGCGTCGTCATCACGGGCGGCGACTCATGGATGCGGTCCCAGAGCTCCTTCGGTCCGCGGAACGAGCCCCAGAAGGTGAGACCCATCAACCGGAACATGTAGAAGGCCGTGAGTAGGGCGACGAACAGGCCGATCGCCCAGATCCACGGGAAGCCGAGCTTGAAGGCCTCGCCGAGGATCTCGTCCTTCGAGAAGAACCCGGCCAGCGGCGGGATCCCGGCGATCGCGATCGAGCCGATCAGCATCGTCACATAGGTGATCCGGATCTTCTTCGAGAGACCACCCATCCGGCGCATGTCCTGCTCCTCGTGGACGGCGTGGATGACCGAACCCGAGCCGAGGAACAGCAGGCCCTTGAAGAAGCCATGCGTCATCAGATGGAAGATCGCCGCGGTGAACGCGCCGACCCCGAGCGCCGCGAACATGTAGCCGAGCTGCGACAGCGTCGAGTACGCGAGGACGCGCTTGATATCGGTCTGGGTCATCGCGATCGATGCCGCGAGGATCGCGGTGAAGATGCCGATCGAGGCGACGACGACCATCGTCGAGGGGGCCGAGGCGAACAGTGGGTTGGCCCGCGCCACCAGATACACACCGGCGTTGACCATCGTCGCCGCATGGATCAGGGCGGAGACGGGGGTCGGGCCTTCCATGGCGTCCGGCAGCCAAACGTGGAGCGGGAACTGGGCGCTCTTGCCCATCGCGCCGGCGAACACCAGCAGGGCCACGATCGGGACCGGGATCGGGAAGGCGACGAGCGTCGGTGAGAGCAGCGTGTCGAGCGACTGACGGATGTCCAGCGTTCCCGTATTCAGGAAGATGGCCATGATGCCGAGGGCGAACCCGACGTCACCGACACGGTTGACGATGAACGCCTTCTTCGCCGCCAGGGCCGCCGAGCGCTTCCGATACCAGAAGCCGATGAGCAGATAGCTCGACAGGCCGACGAGCTCCCAGGCCACGAACACGACGAGCCACGAGTCCGCGAGGACCAGCAGCAGCATCGAGAACATGAAGAGGTTGAGGTAGGCGAAGAACCGCCAGTACCCCGGGTCGTGGGCCATGTAGCCGATCGAGTAGATGTGGACGAGCAGGCCGATCGTCGTGACGACGATCAGCAGGCATGCGGTGAGCGGATCGACGAACAGGCCGAGGTGCACCTGGAAGCTGCCCGCCGGGATCCACGTCCACGGCCCCGCGACGTACCCGTGGAGCTCCTCGGAACCCTCGATGAGCGGTGCGCTGCCGGTCAGCACGTTGAACACCGCGACCATCGCGATGATCCAGACGATGAAGATCACCCCGACCGGCACCCAGTGGGCCTGCTTGCCGAGCCGTCGCCCGACGAGCGCCGTGAACAGGAAGCCCGCCATCGGCAGGATGAGCAGCAGCGGCAGCAGCGCCTCGATCGTCACGCCGAACTACCTTGCACGCCCGTCATTCATTGCCTCATCGCGTCGTATTCGTCGACGAGTGGCGTCTTCTTGTTGCGGTAGATCGCGATGACGATCGCGAGCCCAACGGTCGCCTCGGCCGCTGCGACGGCCATCACCATCAACGCGAACACGGACCCCTGCGCGACGGAATCCGCGCGCGGCCCGAACAGCCCGAACGCGACGATCGAAAGGTTGACCGCGTTGAGCATCAGCTCGATCGACATCAGCATGCTGATCGCGTTCCTGCGCGCCAGGAAGCCGAACGAACCGATGGCGAAGAGGATCCCGGACAGGATCAGGTACGTGTCGAGGTTGTTGCTCACGAGGGCCCGCCCGGTTCGCGCTTCGCGAGGAACACGCCGCCGATCACCGCGGCGAGCAGCAACACGCTGACGATCTCGAACGGGAACAGGAACTGCTGGAAGAGGATCCGCGACATGATCTCGGTGCCGAGGCGCGCCCCGCGCTCGATCTGGCCCCAGTCGGTCGCGCTGACGGCGAGTGCGATCAGGATCGCGACGACGATGGCGGCGATCGATGCCGGGCCGGCCTGCGTCTGGAAGACCAGCCGGGTCGGCGCGTCCTTTGTCTGGGTGAGCATGATCGCGAACAGGATCAGCACGCTGATCGCGCCGATGTACACGATGACCTGAGCGGCCCCGAGCAACGGGACACCCATCAGCACATAGAACCCGGCCAGCGCCAGGAAGCACACGATCATCGCGAGGCCGCAGCGGATGATGTCGCGCATCGTCACGACGAGCAGGCCGGAGCCGATCATCACCGCCGCAAGCAGCCACAGCAGGACGTCTTCCCAGTCCTGATGGAGGACCACGAGCATGAGGGCGGCGATACCGAAGACCGCGCCCATCACGAGCAGCGCGAAGATGATCTGCGGGAGCTTCGCGAGCACGGCTACTCGTGCTGACCCGGGCCGAGGGCGGCGACCGCGCCGTGCCCGTCATGCCCGTGGCCGTTGCCGTTCGTGCGCGCCCCGGGAGCGATCCCGGTGAGGGTCGGCGGAAGCACCGGAAGCAGACGCCCCGGGTCGTAGATCCGCCCCTCGAGGCGGGCGCGCTCCAGCCAATCCTGCTCGCGGCGGATGTAGGTGACCTCGGTCTCCCTGTCGATGGCGGCGAGCGCCATGAGGTCGATCATCGGCTCGGCGCGGCCGGTGTGGGAGAGCTCGAACTCGGTGCTGTCGCGGAGCGCGTCGTACGGGCATGCATCCACGCAGATCCCGCACAGGATGCAGCGGCTCTCGTCGACTTCGTACTTCTCGAGGACGCGCGGCTTCGGCATCAGGGCGCCGGTCGGGCATGTCTCGGCGCATCGGCCGCACGACACGCAGGGCGTGTCGTTGAGGCTCATGTCGAGCGGCGTCGTCACGAGCGTGTCGAAGCCGATGCGCATGAAGTCGTAGCACGCCGCGCCGACGATCTCCGAGCAGACGTTGGCGCAGCGCCCGCAGTCGATGCAGCGCGACGGCTCGCGCAGGATGAACGCATGGGAGTCGTCGCGGATGTAGTCGTGGTTGATGCCGGTGAACCGGTTCTCCGTGATCGACCGGAAGCCCGCGCCCTGGTGGTTCTCGGGCTCGAGCGTCTTGAGCGTCGTCCCGTATTCGATGCCGAGGCGACGTAGATCGCAGAAGCCGATCGCCTCGCAGGTGCACTGCAGGCATCGGGTCGACTCCGCCATCGCCTCTTCGCGGGTGTACGGGAGCTCGTACTCGATGTAGCTGTCGTTGCGCTGCTCGGCCGGGAGCGGCTTCAAGCGGTAGCGGGGCTCCTTGATCTCGCCGGTGAACGGCACGATCGAGAGGAACTCGGGCTGCGGCTCGGCGAGCGTCTGGCGGGTCCGGATGGCATCGAGGTCCATCCCCTTGAGATAGGCATCGACCGCGTAGGCGGCGCGCCGCCCCTCGGCGATCGCCTCGACGACGGTCGCGGCACCGATGCGCACATCGCCGGTCCCGAAGACGCCGGCGCGTCCCGTGGAGAACGTGACCGCGTCCGCCTTCAGCCGGCGGTTCTTGGTCGCCTCGACACCCTCGTTGCCCGGCTCGCTCGCCCAGTCGAGCTCGGGCCCCTGCCCGATCGCCAGCAGCACGCGGTCGCACGGGATCGTGAATTCGGTGCCGGGCGCCGGCTCGGGGCGTCGCCGCCCGGACGCATCGGGCTCACCGAGCTGCATCCGGATGAACTCGACCCCGGTGACGTTGCCGCTGTCGTCCGTGACGACGCGCACCGGACCGGCCTGGAAGATGGCCGTGACGCCTTCCTCGATCGCCTCGTGCACCTCGTCGGACGCCGGCATGTCCTTCATGTCGCGCCGGTAGACGAGCGTCACCTCGCTGGCACCCTGCCGGATCGAGGTCCGCGAACAGTCCATCGACGTGAACCCACCGCCGATGACGACGACGCGCTTCCCGGCGTGGTTCGGGTAGGGCAGACCGAGCGTCGCGGTGCGCAGGTACTCGAGACCATCGAGCACCTCGGCCGCATCCTCGCCGGGGATCCCGAGCTTGTTCGTGTCGTAGCAACCGATCGCGATCAGGACGGAGTCGAAGCCTTGGTTGGTCAGGTCGTCGAGGGTGAAGTCGCGCCCCAGACCGGCGTTCGTGACGATCCGTGCCCCGAGCCTCGTGACCGACTCGTACTCCGCTTCGAGCACCTCGACCTTCGGCAGGCGGTACTGCGGGATCCCGTAGCGGAGCATGCCGCCGGGCGACGGGTCACGCTCGAAGACGGTGACCTCGTGGCCGGCGATCTGCAGGTAGTACGCGGCCGCCATGCCGGCAGGCCCCGAGCCGATGACCGCCGCTCGCCGCCCCGAGGTGGCCTGCTGCTCGAAGGGGACCGGCGGATCGACGTGGTCGTCGAGCATCGCCTTGAGGACCTGATCGCCGGCGTAGCGATGCGAGTCGCGGATCGCGATCGCCTCGTCGACCTCGTCTCGCCGGCAGTGCTCCTCGCACGGTGCCGGGCAGACCCGCCCGAGCACGGACGGGAAGGGGATCGTGCGCTTGAAGATCCGCGTGCTCTCGCGCCAATCCGCCTCGGCGTTGGCCTTGAGGAAGCCCGGGATGTCGATGTGGCTCGGGCACTTGTTCTGGCACGGCGGCAGGCAGTACGCGTTGTGGTCCGAGAAGATCAGCTCGAGGTTCGTACGCCGCAGCCGGCGGACCTCCTCGGTCTGGGTCTGGACCTTCATCCCGTCTTCGCACGAGCGCGAGCACGAGATCGGCGGATGCTCCTCGCCCTCGACCTCGACGACGCACATCCGGCACGCGCCGAATCCCGGCAGCTTCGGTTCGTAGCAGAGCGTGGGGATCTCGATCCCGTTGTCGCGGCAGACCTCGAGGATCGTCTGCCCTTCGAAGCCCTCGACGACGCGGCCATCGACCTCGATGCGGATGCGCGGCGTCGATTGCGGTCGCTGTGGCGACTGGGTGTCGAGAAGCCGGTCCGCGAGGGCACCACGGGTCGTCGCCGGGGTCGATGCCTCGGTCTCGGCGGCGCGCGGCTCGGGGCGGGCGAGCGTGTCGGTCATCAGGATCCGGTGGCGGCCGTCGTCGGCCGGCTGTCAGGGTCGAAGGCGGAAGCGAAGTATCGCATCCCGCTGGTCAGCGGGAGGGTCGCAAGGCGCTCGTGGTCGCACAGCGCGGACGCGACGATGTCCTGCGCGAGATCCGTCGCCAGCTGGGCGTCGGCCGGTCGAAGCAGGCCGGCTTCGCGACGGGCGACGATCTCCGCGAGGCGACGTGTGCCGATCCGACACGGGATCGACTTGCCGCACGCTTCATTGGAGCAGAAGCGCGTCAGCACGCCGACCAACTCGAGAAGATCGGTCCGGTCATCGACGAGGACGAGCGATCCGGATCCGAGATGGGCGCCGGCGTCGCGCAGACCGTCGAAGTCGTACGGCGTATCCAACGCATCCGGGGGTAGCAGTCCGCCGGACGGTCCGCCGATGAGCACGGCCTGGAGGGAGCGGCCTTCCGGCAGCCTGCCACCGAGCTTGAGGATGTCGCGCAGCGGCGTGCCGAGCGGCACCTCGGCCACGCCATCCTTGCCCGGGGTACGGACCTGGACGAGCACGGTGCCTGGCGCCCGGGTGGACCCGGTCGCGTGGAAGGCGTCCGCGCCCTCGCGGACGATCCATGGGACGGCTGCCAGGGTCTGGACGTTGTTCACGACCGTCGGCCGGTCGAAGAGTCCGGTCTCGGCGGGATGCGGCGGGCGCTGGTCCGGCTGTCCGCGCTTCCCCTCGAGCGCCTTCAGCAGGACCGTCTCCTCACCCAGCATGTAGGCGCCCTGGACGGGTCGGACCGACATCGACAGCTCCATCCCGGAGCCGAAGACGTCGTCGCCGAGGTAGCCAGCGTCGGTCGCGTTGCCGATCGCGGCCGAGAGCGTCGCGACGAGTTCGCTGTCCTCGCCGCGGACGGCGATGAACGCCTCGCTCGCGCCGATCGCACTGGCGGCGATGGCCGTCCCCTCGATGACGGCGTACGGGTCGCGCATCATCAGGGTCCGGTCAGTGTGCGACGCGGGATCGGCGCCATAGCCATTCGCAACGACGTACCGCCTGTCGGCGGAGGTCGTGGCAGCCGTGCGCCACTTGTCACCCGTCGGGTAGCCGGCACCGCCGCGGCCTCGAAGGCCGGATGCCGTCACGGCAGCGATCGTCCCAGCGCCGCCGAGCTGGCGGAAGGCACGCTCGAGCGCGCTGAACGCACCGTCGGCGACGGCGGCGTCGAGGTCTGTGGGGTCCTTCGCGTCGGCCCGGGCGAGGAGGATCCGCGGCCAGGCGGCCGGTGTCTTCAGGATCGTCGCCACGTCAGGCGCCCGCGGACGCGCCTGCGCGACCGCCTCCCTCGAGTGCCGCGCCGAGCGCTGCGATGTAGGTCGATTCAGCGGGCCGATGCGCATCGACGGCAGCGGCCTGGTCGGTCGCGGTCGGCGGCTCGAAGCGGAGATGGCCGTAATAGCTCGCCGTCCCGTAGATGATCGCGTACCACGCCCCGGTCCGATGGCTGATGCGCTTCAGGGCTGCGACCGGCAGATAGCCGTAGGCCTCCTGGGTGGCTTCGAGGATCGCCAGCATGTGCGCCGGGTCGTAGTCATGCTCGTCGAGGATCCGGTCGACTTCGCCCAGGTCGATCGGCTCGTAGGGTCGGAACGCCGGGTCCGGTACGGTCCGGCCGGACCGCCGAAGCGCCGATTCCTCGCGCCGCTCCCCGTACGTCTCGGGCGGGCCCCAGTGGACGTGGTAGCGGCCACGCGTGTCGATGCCGCCCATGTCGATGCATTCGATCGGGCAGGCCTGGGCGCACTGGAAGCACGTCTCGCACTTGAGCGTGCCCCACTCGTCGTACAGGAGTTGCAGCCGGCCACGGAACTTGCCAGCGACGTCGGCTCGCTGCTCGGGGTACTTGATCGTCGCCTTCGGCTCGAAGAAGCGTCGAAGGGTCAGGGCCATGCCCTTCGCGATGCCGAGTCCCGGGACGAAGCTCATCCGGCTAACGCCCGATCACGACGATCGCCGCCGCCGTCACGAACAGGTTCAGGAGCGACGCGGGCAGGAGCCATTTCCAGGCGAAGCCCATCAGCTGATCGATCCGGACCCGCGGCAGCGTGCCACGCATCCACACGAACGTGAACACGAGCACGTACGTCTTGAGCATGAACCAGAGGATACCGGCGACCCAGTTCAGCCCGATGTACGCCCATGCGACGGCGAGCGTGATGATGAACAGGTTCGCCAACACGAAGCCGATCAGCAGCGCCTGCCACCACGTGATGCGTGAGCTGAGGAGCCAGAACGGGGCGCCGAACAGCAACGTCAGCACGACCGGGGCCAACGCGATGATGAACAGCAGACCGATGTTGAACGAGGCCGGGTCCAGGCTGAGCTGGACCTGCCACGCGGCCGGGAGCGCGAACGGGGCGTTCCAGCCACCGAGGAACAGCGTCACGAACAGGGCTGAGACGATGAAGACGTTCACGTACTCGGCGAAGAAGAAGAACCCGAACCGCATCCCCGAGTACTCCGTCGCGAAGCCGGCGACGATCTCCGAGTCCGCCTCGGTCAGATCGAACGGTGTGCGGTTCGCCTCCGCCGTCGCCGCGATGAAGAAGATCAGCGCGCCGAGTGGCTGCTGGAAGATGTACCAGTCGGTGAACCAGCCCTGCTGGTTCTCGACCAGCTGGTTGAGGCTCATCGTCCCGGCGAGGAGCAGCAGCCCCACGACCGACAGCGTGAGCGGGATCTCGTAGCTCACGATCTGCGCTGCCGCACGCAGGCCGCCGAGCAGCGAGTACTTGTTGTAGCTCGACCAGCCGGCCATCAAGAGGCCGACGACCGCCAGACCGCTGACTGCGAAGAAGTACAGCAGGCCGATGTTCAGGTCGGCGCCATACAGGCCGGGGGCGAACGGGATGACGAGAAGCGTCATCACGCTGGCGAGGTAGACGACTACAGGCGCCCAGGTGAAGACCACTGAGTCGGCGCCGGTCGGGGTGAAGTCCTCCTTCATGAGGACCTTCAGCCCGTGGACCACGGAGAGGAGCGACCCGAACGGCCCGACCCGGTCCGGCCCGATCCGAAGATTCATCAGGGCGATGATCTTCATCTCCATGTAGATGATCAGGAACGCGGTCGGGACCGTTATCAGCAGGATGACGGTGGCCGCGACCACGAACCGGACGATCGGCAGGTTGGCGGCCAGCGTGTCGATGGCGAGCTGCCCGAACGCTGTGATCAGGATGAGCAGCGCTGCAGTGGCGACGATCAGCAGGGGCACGAGGATGAACAGGAACTTGCCCGGCAGGGTCAGCCGGTTCCATCCCCGCGAGACGACCGTCATCGTGCGGATCCAGCTGCAATGACCGACCTGCCTTGCGCGAACGCGGACGAGCCGAGGCGAAGGCGCCGGCGAGCACGGTCGCGAGCGTAGCCTTCGTTATATGAGCGATCGCGCGGGGACCGCAACGCGGGCATCGGCCGTCCGGTGAAGCGCCGGGAGACGGTCACTTATCTACCCCGCCCATGATCGGGTCCAGGGAGGCCATGATGGCCATCGTGTCGGCGACCAGATGCCCCGGCATCATCAGCCCCACGGACTGCAGGTGCAGGAACGATGGGTCGTGGATGCGCATCCGGAACGGCTGGTCCGTTCCGTCACTGATCGCGTAGACCGCGTACTGCCCGCGCGGCGCCTCGATCCCCGCATACGCCCGGCCCGGCCGCGGCCGGAGCAGCCGCGGCAGCTTCGCCATGACGGGACCATCCGGCATCTGATGCAGGCACTGGTCGATGATCCGCAGGCTCTGCTTGATCTCATCCATCCGCAGCAGGTACCGCGCGAGGCAGTCGCCTTCCTGGCGGGTCGGGATATCGAAGTCGAGCTCCGGGTAGGCGCTGTACGGGTGCGCCCGACGCATATCGAACGGCACGCCGGTCGCCCGCAGGTTCGGCCCGCTCATCGTCATCCGCAGGGCTGCCTTCGAGTCGATCTTGCCAAGGCCACGCATCCGGCGGACGAAGATCTCGTTCTCGTTGAGCAGCGTGTTGCCCGCCTCGACCTGCTCCGTCGCGCGGCTCATCCAGTCGCCGAGACGGCTCATGAACTCGTGGTTCAGGTCGCCGTTCACGCCACCGATCCGGAAGTAGTTGTACAGCATCCGCTGGCCGGTAAGGGAGGCGAGCATCTCGACGATCGTGTCGCGCTCGATGAACGACCACAGGATCGGCGTGAGTCCGCCGAGATCGAGCGCCATCCAACCGAGGAACAGCGAGTGGCTCGCGATCCGGTTCAGCTCGGCGGACAGCACCCGGATGTACTCCGCCCGCCGCGGGACCTCGACGTCGAGCAGCTTCTCGAACGCCATGACGCCCGGCCATTCGCAGAACAGCGAGCTGACGTATTCGAGCGGGTCGAGGTAGGCGATCGAGTGGTGGTAGTCGGCGTTCTCGCACAGCTTCTCGACGCCGCGGTGCAGGTAGCCGAGCACCGGGTCGAGGTCGACGACCTTCTCACCGTCGAGCTTGAGGACGACACGAAGCACGCCGTGGGTCGACGGGTGCTGCGGACCCATGTTGAGGAACATCTCGCCGTCGCGGAGCGTGTAGAACTCCGCCTCGCGCTCGGTCCGCGGCGGGTACGGGGGCACCGGCTCGAACACCCCCACGTCGCGATCGAGCTGGACGCGCGGATCATCGGGCTCGCCGGCGAAGGCATCGTCGCCCAGGCTGCTGGTGTGGTGGCGGCCGGTGATGTCGGGGCGGGGCGTGGTCGCGGTCATCGGGGTCCCTTCGGCCGGCTCACGTGCCCGGACTCAGGCGTCGGACCTTGCCGGTCGCAACGGTGTCACGGGGCACGTGGGTCTGCTCCATGGGGCGGACGCCGGCGCCGGGCGACCGGGCGGCGTCGTCAGCCAGGTAGAAGTCCTTGCGGAGCGGAAAGCTCTGGTAGTCGGGCGGCATGTAGATCCGCCGCAGGTCGCGGTTCCCCTCGAATGTGATCCCGAACATGTCGTAGGCCTCGCGCTCCATCCACTCGGCACCCTTCCACATGAAGGTGACCGACGGGACGCGCGGGTCCTCGCGGGACAGGCCATCCGCGATGACGCGGAGCCAGTCAGGTGTCGTCGGGCTCCACAGGTGGTAGACGACCTGCATCACCTCGCCCGTGTCGACACCGGCCAGATCCGCCAGGAACTCGAAGGCGAACTCGAGCTCGTCGTGAAGGGCGGTGATCACCGGCACGACGTCGCCCGGGCCGATGCGGATCTCGGTCTCGTCGTGCCGCTGGCGGACGGGGCCCGTCAGCTGCTCGCCGAAGCGCCGCTCGAGGCGGGCCTTGAACGATCGGTCCATGTCAGACCTGCGCTGGGACCGTCGGGCCGATCGGTCGCTCCGGCCAGTGGCCGCGGCGATCCTTGACGAGCTGCTGGAGCTTCATCATCCCGAAGATGAGCCCCTCGGGACGGGGCGGGCAGCCGGGCACGTAGACGTCGACCGGCATGACCCGGTCGATCCCCTCGACCGTGGAGTAGCTCCGCTTGTAGCGGCCACCCGAGCATGTGCAGTCGCCCATCGCGACGCACCACTTCGGCTCGGGCATCTGCTCCCAGAGTCGGACGAGTGGGCCGGCCATCTTCGTCGTCAAGGTGCCCGCCACGATCAGGACATCGGCCTGGCGTGGGCTGGCACGGAACGGGAACATGCCCCAGCGGTCCATGTCGTTGCGCGACGTCGCGGCCGACATCATCTCGATCGCACAGCACGCGAGGCCCGACAGCAGCGGCCAGAGGCTGTTCATCCGGATCAGGTCAAGGACGTAGTCGGCCTTGGTCGGGATGACCTCGAGGGGCCCACTCCAGCGAGCGTTGTCGCGGCGTCCCAGACCGCTCGCCTCGAACTCGGCGAGGTGGGTGATGCTCGTGGGCTGGTTGCCCTCATAGGCCATCGGGTCCACCGACCGCCAGAGCGTATTGGGGACGACGATCGGCGCCATGACCTCGTCGGAGGATCGGGTCGCCGGCAGGCCGGGCTGGGCCGGCACATCGGACGGTACCTCGGTGGCGTCCGACGGTCCCGCGCCCAGCCCGTCCGGGCTGACGCGGTCCTCATTCACCGCCATGTCAAGGCTCCCTTCCGCCACGCGTACGCGAGGCCGAGCAACAGGATCAGGACGAACACGACCATGCTGATGAACAGCCCGGCCGGGTTCAGATTGGGGTCTTTGAACACGATCGCCCAGAGGTAGATGAAGATCACCTCGATGTCGAA
>DATNFQ010000082.1:0-2643 GCA_035606295.1 Patescibacteria group bacterium | reverse complement strand
ACGATGACAGACGGATCCAACCCGTTCGGCGGGTTCTCGATCGTGATGGTCGACGACCAGGCCGATGGCACCGCGGTGCCCGCTCCGGGCGGGCCTTCGACGATGGAGAGCGGTGAGGGTCGCGTCGATTCGAAGCTCGTCATCGTCGGATCCGGACCTGCCGGTCTCACCGCTGCCATCTATGCGGCCCGAGCCAACCTCGAGCCGATCGTGATCGCCGGCTCTGCGCCAGGCGGCCAGCTGATGCTCACCAGCGACGTCGAGAACTACCCGGGCTTCCCTGAGGGCGTCCAGGGTCCGGAGTTGATGGCCAAGTTCCGCGCCCAGGCCGAGCGCTTCGGCGCCCGCCTGATCGACGTCGACATCGACCGCGTCGACTTCTCATCGCGCCCATTCCGCATCTGGGCACGCGGCATCGAATACCGCGGCCAGGCGGTGATCGTCGCCACCGGCGCGTCCGCCCTCTGGCTCGGGCTCGACAGCGAGACCCGCCTCCGCGGGCGTGGCGTGTCCGCCTGCGCGACCTGCGACGGGTTCTTCTTCAAGGACCGCGAGATCGCCGTCGTCGGCGGTGGCGACACCGCCTTCGAGGAGGCCACCTACCTCACCCGTTTCGCGACCAAGGTCCACCTGCTCCACCGTCGCGACACGTTCCGCGCAAGCAAGATCATGGTCGACCGGGCCATCGCCCACCCCAAGATCGAGATCCATCCGAACGTCGCTGTCGAGGAGGTCATCGGCGCGGAGAAGGTCCGCGGCGTGAAGCTGAAGGACACCCAGACCGGCGACCTTAGCGACCTCGACATCGAGGGCCTGTTCATCGCGATCGGCTACGAGCCGAACACGGCGGCGTTCCATGATTGGCTCGAGGTCGACGAGAAGGGCTACCTCGTGATCCGCGACGAGACGCATTCGAAGATCGACGGCGTGTTCATCGCCGGCGACGTCCATGACCATCGATACCGGCAGGCGGTCACGGCCGCTGCCGACGGTTGCAAGGCCGCGATCGACGCCGAGCGCTGGCTCGAGGCGCAAGGGATCACCGAAGCCGCGACCGCGACGGCCTGGTAGGCCGGATGGCATTCCGGAGCGGAGGCATGCGGGCCGCCACCGGCGGCACCGGCCGGGGTGGCCGCGGGACGGGCGGCGGTGGACGGGGCGGGATGTTCGGCGGCCCCGTCGCTGACTTCGACCCGGTCCCGAAGGAGCGCCGCGGTCAGACGATCCGCCGCATCCTGGTCTTCTTCAAGCCATACCGGCCACAGATCGCGGTCGTCCTCATCGCGATCCTCATCACGAGCTTCCTCGGGCTGATCAACCCGATCCTCCTGAAGCTCCTCATCGACGTCGCGATCCCGCAGCGGAACCTGTTCCTGCTGAACGTCTTCGTGCTCATGATGATCGCGCTGCCGATCGTCTCGGGCCTGATCGGTGTCGGTCAGTCGTACCTGAACAACCTGATCGGCCAGCGCGTGATGCAGGACCTCCGCTCCGCGCTCTACACGCACCTCCAGCGTATGCCGCTGCGGTTCTTCACCGACACGCGCACAGGCGAGATCCAGAGCCGGCTCGCGAACGACGTCGGCGGTGTCCAGTCCGTCGTAACGGACACGGCGAGCTCGGTCACGTCCAACTTCGCGATCGCGATCAGCACGATCATCGCGATGTGGCTGATCGACTGGCGCCTGACGCTGCTGTCGCTGGGCATGCTGCCGTTCTTCATGTATCTGACGTTCCGGGTCGGCAAGGTCCGGCGCGAGGTCTCGACCGAGACCCAGAAGTCGCTCGCCGAGATGTCCGCTCTCACCGAGGAGACGCTGTCGGTCAGCGGCATCCTGTTGTCGAAGACATTCGGGCAGCAGCAGAATTCGATCGCCAAGTTCCGCGGGCTGAACGCCCGGCTCGCCGCGCTTCAGATCCGCCAGGCGATGGTCGGGCGCTGGTTCTTCATGATCATCGGCACGATCTTCAGCATCACGCCGGCGTTCGTGTACTGGCTCGCCGGCTGGCTGACCATCCAGAACGACCCGACCGCACCGACGATCGGCGACATCGTCGCGTTCACGACGCTCCAGTCGCGTCTGTTCTTCCCGATGGGTCAGCTGCTCAACGTCCAGGTCGAGATCCAGGGAGCGCTCGCGCTCTTCGACCGGATCTTCGAATACCTCGAGATGCCGGTCGACATCGAGGACGCGCCGGATGCCG
This sequence comes from Patescibacteria group bacterium, assembly GCA_035606295.1. Lineage (GTDB taxonomy): Bacteria > Chloroflexota > Limnocylindria > Limnocylindrales > CSP1-4 > SPCO01. The sequence goes on along the minus strand of DATNFQ010000082.1, from coordinate 438 downwards.
TCGAGCTGACGCCTGACGCGGTCCACGGCAAGCTGGTGTTCCGGGACGTCTCGTTCCACTACCCGGCCCAGGCCGTGCCGTCGACGACCTTGCCCGTAGACCTCGCGAATGAAGACGGGGCCCAGGAGCCCGAGACCGCGGCGGTCGCGGTCGCAGCAGCATCGGTCGACGAGTCCGCGCTCGAGTCGCTGGTCGGCAGCATCACGCACTCAGGCGACATCCCGGCACTCGAGATGATCCCGACGTTCGGTCTCGAGGACATCGACTTCGAGGCCGAGCCGGGCGAGCTCGTCGCGTTGGTCGGCCCATCTGGGTCTGGCAAGACGACGACGACCTACCTGATCCCGAGGCTCTATGACGTCGACGGTGGGTCCGTCGCGATCGATGGCATCGACGTCCGCAAGATCAAGCTGGAGTCGCTCGGGCGGATCATCGGCG
>DATNFQ010000081.1:0-5780 GCA_035606295.1 Patescibacteria group bacterium | reverse complement strand
CACGCGCTCCGAGGGCGTGTCGAGCCCATCGAAGATGTCGATGTCCGGCAGCGCCAGATCGTCGAGGATCATCGCCCCGACTTCCCCGAGCAGCGCCTGCTGATCCGGGAAATGGTTGCGAACGGTCGCCTGCGCGACATCGGCGGCCTTCGCGATCGCGGGGACCGTGGCTGCGCGGAGTCCGTCCCGACGGATCAGGTCGAGGGCCGCTCGCGCGATCGAGACGCGCGTCGCCGACATCTGTTCGGCGCGTCGTCCAAGGCGATATGTGCGGGGCAAGCGGTCTCCCGTCTAATTCATTGACTTTACAAGTTAGTCAAATTACGATGGCGCGACCAGCCTATCACCAGCACGAGGTCCGCCATGCTCTCCGACTCCCAGCTCTATCCCGCGGCCGGTGCCTCGGCCGTCGTGTCGATCATCGCGCTCGTCATCTCGGGTGTCGCATTGGCGCTGTTCTTCGGCGGGGCGGGCGCGTTCTGGGGACCCGTGAATGACATGTTCGTGGTCGTGACCGTCCTCGCGCTGATCCTCCCGATCCTCGCGGTGGATCGACTCGCCGCGCAGCACGGTGTCGGATGGATGCGGTTCGTCTCGATCATCACCATCGTCGGAGTCGTCGTGATCGCCGTGGGTCAGACAGCACTGGTGCTCGGCTTCCTCACGCTGGATGGGTCGTACGTCACCGGTGGGATCGGGCTCATCGGGATCCTGGCGTGGCTCATCGCCCTGCCGATCCTGGCGTTCGTGAGTGGCGTCCTGCCATCGACCGTCGGCTGGACCGCCATCGGGGTGCTGTTGCTGATCGCGGTCGAGGCGGTCGTGGCGATGGTCATGATGGGGCCGCTGGTCGCCGTCGCCTCCGTGGCGCTCCTCGCGGTCATGTCGGCATGGCTGTGGACGGTGTCGACGACGCTGCTCGCACAGCCCGTGGCCTGAGTCGCCAGTCCAGCCGTCGGATGGAAACCCGGCGGTCGACCGGGACGCTGTTCGCGGCGCTAGCTACCCCGTTACGACGTCGGCGATCTGGCGGTACTGGGTCAGATCGACCGGCTGGAGGCGCGGTGAGTAGGTGATCCCCGGGATCCGGCCCCGCTTCGCGATCGGCCGCCCGTCGATCTCCTTGATGTCGCCGGTGAAGTCGATCGGTGACGCACCACTGATGTATGACCCGACGGCGTACGAATCGACCGGCGCGCCGGCCTCCTTGAAGTAGCGGACGCGGTCGGGGTTCAGGCCACCGGAGACCACGATCTTGACGTGCTGGTAGCCCTCCTGATCGAGCCTGGCACGGATCTCGGTGACCAGATCGGCGGTCACGCGCCCACGCTCGGAGGGCGTGTCCAGGCGGATCCCCCACAGCCGATCGCCGAGCGCGTGGGCGACCCGAAGCGCCTCTTCGGCCTCGTCCTTGAACGTGTCGACGAGCACGATCCGCGCGACATCCGGCCCGAGGTGGCGGTCGAACGCGAGCGCCGCCTCCACCGTGTCGCCGAAGATCAGGACGAGCGAGTGCGGCATGGTGCCGGTCGGGGCCAGACCGGCGAGCCGGGCGCCGGCCGGTGTCGATGCGCCGACGCACCCGCCGACGATGGCGGCGTAATCGAGGACGTCGGTGATGTCGGGATGGACGTGGCGCGCCCCGAAGCTGATGACGGGCTCCGGTGCGGCGATATCGACGATCTCGCGGGCGGCCGTCGCCCAGCCGGTCGACTGCGCAAGCATCCCGAGGAGCGCGGTCTCATACAGCCCGAAGCGGCGGTAGCGAGCGCGGATCCGAAGGACCACCTCGCGTGGCGCGATGCGATCGCCGTCGGCGAGCGCTTCGACCTGCGTCTCGGACGGATCGCAATCGGCAAGGACGTGGCCGAGGAGGTTCTTCGCCTCATCGATGCCGCACAGCACCGCCTCACGGCGCGTGAACACCTCCATCGTGACGAGGGGATCGAGCCCCTCGGCGTCGAGGATGCTTTCGGCTCTGGCGAAGTAGACGTCGGCGGAGTCGCCGGACAGGATCTCGTGTGAGGGTCGGGCTCGCTGGATACCCATTCAGTCGGGCTCGGCTCCTGGTGCAGGCTCCATCGGTACGACCGGCTCCTCGGGTCGCGCTCCCTCCGGGTCCGGCGAGGCCGCGAGTGTAGACGATGCGCCCGCAGATGCGGCATCCGCGGCCGCCACCGCCCTCAGGTTCGGAGGCGTGTCGCCTGCATCCTCCTCCGTCGCCGTCGTCCGCGACGGAACCCGACGATCACGAGGGCGATGAAGAACAGCAGCGCGACGACGATGCTCGCGATGCTGAACGCGCGTCCCTGGCCCGATGGTTCGGCGTTGACCCATGACGCCGCGGCCTCATCGGCTGCCTCCGCAGAAGCGCCCAGATCACCGTTCGCGAACGAATCGCGTGCCGCCGCGAGGTCCGCGTCGGGCGTCTGGCCCATGAGCCCGAGCTGCATCATCGGGGTGGTCTCGGCCGGTCGCTTCGCAACGGCGGCCGAGTAATGGTCGATCGCCTGCAGCTCGGCGCCACCCTCCGCGATGGCGTCATCGAACCCGTCGTCGTCCTCGAACGCCTCACGCAGTGCAGCCGGGGGTTCCAGGCCGGCGGCGGACGCGGCCGCTTCGACCTTGGCTCGCAGCTCGAGGACGGAGGTCGCGGCGTCCATCAGCTCGGTGCCCTGGTCGAACCGCCAGGAACGCATCGCGTCGCGGATCGACAGCGGGACGTGCCAGTCGCCGACGGCCGTGACGAATGCCTTGTACTTCGCTCGCGCCGCGATGCGAGCGTCGAGTAGCGGGATGTCCGATGGCCGTGCGACCCATTTCCGCCACAGGTCGTCGTACGAGACACCGGTCCGCTCCTCGAGCTGGTCGAGCAATGCCCGCCAGTCGACCGGGCCGGCAACCACCTCTTCGCCGCCGGCCGTGGGCTGGTACGCGCTTGTGCGGTCCGCGGCGTCGGCCCAGATCTCGCTGAGGCCGCGATCCCCGGCCCGCTTGGCGATCTCGCGTGCGAGCACGAGCGCCGCGGCGTACGCGTAATCCTCCTGCGCGACCGGCAGGGTGCCGACGGCACCCCACGCGTTCAAGGGGATCCGCGACTTCTGCAGGGCTGGAGTCAGGCGGTCGGTCGTGACCTTGAGCTTGAGGTCGCCGGCGGCGAGGGCGGCGTAGTACGAGGCGAACGCCTCGTTCGACCAGCGATCCGCGAGCAGCGAGCCATTGAACCACGTGTGTGCCGCCTCGTGGAGCACGACGAAGTCGTCGGCGTAGTACGCGATGGCCACCTCGCCGGCGGACGGGTCGAAGATCCCGGCGTACCCGCCGGTCGACCGGCTGACGGCCTCGCTCACGACCAGCGGCTTGTCATAGTCCGGCCATTCGAGACCGATCCGCTCGCTCAGTGCCGGCAACCCGGTCGTGAGCAGCCGGCGGATGCGCTGGCTCCACGTCACGTCGTCGGACCACGAGCGCACGGTGACCGCGACCTGGCGTCCGACCACCGTTGGCGTGATCGTCGTGTCGCGATATGCACCCGGCCGGTCGCCGACGAGGTAGGCGAAGAAATCCAACGGGACGGACAGCGGGCCGGTGCGGAAGATCGTCCGTCCGTCGGGGAGGGTCGTCGGGGAGGCGATGTGCCCCGCCTCTACGGCGATGTCGTAGCCCTTGGGGAAGACCACCGTCACGGAGCTGCCGGGCGTGCCGTCGCTGGCGAAGGCCCAGACCGGGAACGACACGAGCGTGTCGCCGATGCGCAGGTCGCGCGTCGCCTTGCCGCCCGGATCGCGCAGGTCGAACGCGAGGCGGTAGCGCGCAGTCTTGCCGCTCGAGAGGTCCTGGGCGAGGTTCAACCGCAGGAGCGTGTACGACGAGGTCCGACGGGCCACGCTGACGGTGGGCCGACCGCGGCCCGCCCAGCTCGCGCTGTATCCGGTCGCTCCGGGCAGGACGGCCAGGAACGCGTGGTCGAAGAAGTAGCGCTTGGTCGTCGTGTCGTGGAGGCGGTTCGTCAGCGTCAGGTCGAGCGTGACGCGAACACGGTGTTGCGCCGGCTGGACGTCGTAACGGGCATCGGACACGATCGTGAGGTCGGGCGTCGCCGCGCGAACGTCACGGGGAGCGGTGCCCGGGAGGCCGCCCGCGAGCGCGCCGATCGCCACGAGCGATGCGAGGACCAGCCGGGCAAGACGCGAAGCGATCATGCGCCGGTCGTAGTGGCGTCGCCGGTCGTAGTGGCGTCGCCGGCCGCGTCGCCCTCCACGTCGTCGGCCGCTGCGTCGCCGGCCGCGCCGTCGCCGTCGACGTTCAATTCGCCGAGCCGGCTCTCATAGCGCGCGAGGAGGTCGGGGTTGCGCGGCGTCCGATCCGATTGGTCGGGGATCTTCCCGCCGAACCAGAGCCAGTCGGCGGAGTCATCGAGCAATCGGTCAGCGATCCCGACGATCCGTGCCAGGGCGAGCCCTAGCTGGTCCTCGGTCGGCGGTGCGACGGCATCGGCGATCGGCAGCTCGATGGTCAGCAGCGGTCGCTCATCGTCGCTGACGGCGAACTTCGCGAACGGCAGCTCGTCGTTCCAGCGCAGCAACTTGCGATACGACTTGCGAAACATGTCGTTGATCGGCGGGGCGAACTGGGCCCAGCAGATGAGCGCGAGGGTCGGGTCGAGGATGATGGTCACCCGAAGGTCGAACCGGCGGCGACCGTCGAGCACGAGATCCCAGCTGGCGATCCCATCGCGCTCGCCCCGATCGACGGGCTCGAGTCCCAGGTCGGAGAGCCAGCGCTCGACGTCGGCCGGCCGCAGCGCGGGTGCGCCGGGATCGGCGGAAGGCATGGCCCGCGGAGTCTAGCCGATTCGGTCGATCCGTCCCGGCTCGCCGTCAAGCTGCCGCACCGTGATCAGCGGAGGCTCACGACCTGCCCTGCGCGGCTGCCCCGGAAACGGGTCCGACGCCGACCGCACGTCCGTGGTCGTGCGCGTGACGCACGCCGGCCTTCATCTCGACCGACTCGCCGCTCTTGATCACCTTCTTGGTCCAGTCGGAGATCCGGACATCCTCCGCGACCTTCACGTTCCGGCCGAGCCGCGTCCCACGCGGGACGACGGCGCGCTTGCCGACGACGGTGATGCCGGTGTTCAGCCGGGTCGGCTCCTGGCGGTTCGGGCGGTCGTCGTAGGGTCCGTTCCCGACGATCGCGCCCTGACCGACGACGACCTCCTTGTCGAGGATCGCCCGATCCACGACGGCTCCAGAGCGGATGACCGAGTCGAACATGACGATCGAATCACGCACGACGGCGCCGACATCGACCCGCACACCGGGCGACAGCACGGAGTTCACGACCGTCCCGTTGATGATGCAACCGTGGCTCACCAGGCTCCGGTGGACCTGCGCGGTCGGGCCGACCTTGGCCGGTGCCCGCTCCTCGGATCGCGTATGGATCACCCATTCCGGGTCGTACAGGTCGAGCTCGGGCTCGTCCTCGAGGAGCGCCATGTTGGCCTCCCAGAACGACTGGATCGTGCCGACGTCCTGCCAGTAGCCGGAGTAGCGATAGCCGAAGACACGGGCTCCCGCGTCGAGCATCTCGGGGATGATTTGTCGCCCGAAATCGACCCGGTCGTCCGACAGCCAGCGGCGCAGCGTCTTCTTCGAGAAGACGTAGACGCCCATCGACGCGAGGTCGCTCTTGGGCTGCTTGGGCTTCTCCTGCCATTCGGTGATGCGGTCGCTGTCGTCCATCGCGAGGATCCCCATCCGGGACGCCTCGGCGAGTGG
>DATNFQ010000080.1:0-4936 GCA_035606295.1 Patescibacteria group bacterium | reverse complement strand
GGGGTCGCCGAGCGCTCGGGCGATAGCTCCCGTTCGGCGGCGGGTCGGACGGTCACCGTCAGCCCGTCGACGGCGGTCCGGACCCACGGACCCGCGGCCTCGCAGAGCTTGTCCATCTCGGGCTTTCTGGCAGGGCCGTAGTGGACGAGGATCGCCGATCGCGCGCCGGAGCGGCGGGCGAGCTCGATCGCCTCCTCGGGCGTGAGGTGGCCGCGCTCCGGGTCGTCGTGGGCGGCCAGACCGAGGGCGCTCTCGACCAGGAGGAGGTCGGCATCGCGGACGCCCTCCTCGACGGACGCGGACGGACCGGTGTCACCCGTATAGGCGAGACGCGAGCCATCGGGTGCATCGATGACCACGCCCCAGGCCGGCACGTAGTGGCGGCCCTTGACCATACGGACACGTAGTTCACCGATCTGGAAGTCGCCGTCGGGTTCGTACTCGCGGGCGTCGAACGCCGCATCGAAGAAGCCGTCTCGCTCGCTGACCGCCTTCGAGAGGGAGTCGAGCCGTGCGCGTCCCCCAGGCGGGAGATGGATCTTCAGCGGATCGGGTGACGGCTCGCCCCACGGGAAGAGGTAGCGCAGACCGACGATGTCGAGGTAGTGGTCGGCATGCATATGGCCGATGACGATCGCCGACAGGTCGTGCGGGTCCATCAGCCGCTGGAGGGCGCGGATCACGCCCTGACCGCAGTCGAGCAGGATCGACGTCGATCCCCATTCGACCAGATATCCGGCCGTGGGGGTGGCCGGATGCGGGGCCGCCGTGCTGCAGCCGAGCACAGTCAGCCGGAGGCGCGCACCAACGTCCGTCATGGCGGAGCATCGTATCGGTGCGGCAGGGGGTGATGTGTCGGCAGTTCGACACGATTACCATCGGCCGCATGCTGGTGGGTCGACCGGTCCGCGAGGCATTGGCCGCGATCCCGTTCTTCGCAGGTCTCGGGCCCGAGGCCATGGAACGGCTCGCGGCCACGATGCGCACGCGCCGCTTCCGTCGGGGAGAGGTGATCTTCCACCTCGGTGACCCCGGGGATGCCTTGTTCGTGATCGTCGCCGGGGACGTCAAGATCTCGCTGCCTTCGGAGACCGGCGAGGAGGCGATCCTCGCAACGCTGAGTGCCGGCGATGTGTTCGGTGAGCTCGCGCTGCTGGACGGGGCGCCACGATCGGCCAGCGCCACAGCGCTCAGCGCGACCGAGACGGTCGTGTTGCCCCGAGATCGCTTCCGCGAATTGATCGCGACCGAGGCTGGTGTGCGGGACGCGCTGCTCGCCTCGATCGCCGGCGAGCTCCGGCGGTTGACGACCCACGTCGAGGAGCTGCATTTCCTCGATATCACCGGCCGCCTCGCGGCTCGGCTCGTCCGGCTCGCGAACGAGGGTGGGACGCGGCTCCCCGATGGCGGGATCCGGCTGCGTCGCAACCTGACCCAGGGCGACCTCGCCGCGATGGTGGGGTGCACCCGTCAGAGCGTGAACAAGCTCCTGGGTCAGTTCACCGACGACGGGCTGATCCGGCTCGAGCGCGAAGGCATCGTCGTCGCCGATGTCGACGGACTGATCGGGACATCGCGCCGATAGGACCGCCCCGCGTTCGACGCGCTGCCGCGCGAACCGCCCTATCGGCCTTCGCCTTTCCGGTCCTCACCCAAGGTTTCGAACAGCACCGCGGCCGCGATGAGCGCCGCCTGGTGCCGGCCCATGTCACCGACCGAGTACGTTGCACGCGTCTGACGTCGCTCCCCACCCGGCGTCACGACCGCCACGGTCACCGCGAATTCGCTGCCGCGTGTGCGGATCCGGACCGCCAACCCGACATCGACCCCGGCCTCCTGACGGACCGATGTCGCCCGTGCGATCAACCCCGCCTCGTCGCCGTCCACGGCAGGGCCGTCGTCCCCCGGCCGGACGCGAGCGAGCGCCAGCCACCCCACGTCACCGAACAGGACCGCGATCTGGCCGGCCGTGCCCATCTCTTCGACCGCGAGGCGCCATCCGTGATGGGCCAGCCGCGCGCCGACCGCCGCCGCCCAACTCGTGTCGCCCTCGGCCCAGATGCGATCGCCGAGACGCTCGCGGACGATCGCGGCCGCCGCCTCGACCCGTTCCTCCGGAGGGCGACCCGCGCTATCCGGCCCGACCGCGCTGACCCTGACGTCGACGGCCTCGACCCGGGCATACGTCGCGACCTCCGGGTCCCCGCGGCGGAGCATCTCCTCGCCCAGGATCTCCGCCACTGCCGACTCGCCGATCCCGGTCAGACGGAAGGTGTGGACGGCGGTCTGCGTCCCGAGACCGCGTTTCCGAAGCCGTGGCAGCGCCTCTTCGGACCACATCGGGCGCATCTCACGCGGCGGCCCCGGCAGCGCGACCGCGACGCCGCCATCGGGACGGCTGACGAACCAGCCCGGCGCGGAGCCGTTCGGGTTCGGGAGCGCCTCACCGGAGGGGATCCGCCACGCCTGCTTGAGGTTGATCTCGGGCATCGGGATGCCGCGGCGTTCCCAGCGCCCGCGCAACCACGCCTCGAGCGCGGGGTCCACCTCGACGGTCTCGCCGACCGCCTCCGCTATCGATTCACGGGTCAGGTCGTCAGGCGTCGGTCCGAGACCGCCCGTGCTGATCACGAGATCCGAGCGCTCGAACGCGCTCCGGAACGCGCCACTGACGAGGTCCAGCCGGTCGGGCAGCGCGACGATCCGCCCGACGACCACGCCTTCCGCCGTGAGTGCTGCAGCCAGCTCGCCGGCATTGGTGTCGCGCGTCTCACCGACCGTCAGCTCCGACCCGATGCTGAGGATCTCCGCCGTGCGCAGCGGACGGTCTGAGGCAGTCGCCGACATGCCCGCAGCGTAACGGTCCCGCAAGGCGCAGGGGCGTCGGCACGGTGGGGGTGGGTATCGGTGCGTACTATCATCTCGGTCGCCTCGGTCCGCTCTTGACCGACCGAATCCCGAGCAGGAGCAGCATCCTGGACGCCCGATCCAACCGGCCCCCGCGGCCACCCGGCCTGCGTTCCTCGTTCCGTTCGACACGCGACGCCGCGTTCCGGCTCGCCCAGGCACACATCGACCTTGCCAAGGCCGAGGCCGCCGAGATCGCCGGGGAGATCCAGAAGGTCGCGGCCTACGCCGGCATCGCGATCGCGGTCGTCATCTTCGCCGTCATCCTGGCGGTGATCGGCACCTCGATGTTCATCGGCGAATGGATCCTCGGCTCGATCGGCTGGGGGGTCCTGCACGGCGTGCTGTTGTTCGTCGCGATCGCCGTGGCATGCTCGCTCGCCGCCGTCGGCGTCAGCGGTGCCCGGATCGGGCGCGCATTCGTCGTGGCGCTGCTACTCGGCCTTCTGGTCGGGATCCTGATGGCATTCGGGATACCGAACATGGCCTACACGTCCGTCGGTCAGAACGTGTTGACGGGGATCGAGCCAGGTGTCCGCCCGCTCGTCGTCGGCATGGTCATCATCGGAGCCATCGGCCTGATCGTCGGGATCGTCGCGGCGGCGCGCGGTGGCGGGGTCGGTGCCGTGTTCGCGGGGCTCGTGGCCGGTGTCGTGATCGGTGCGATCTCGGCGACCACGCCTGGGTACCAGGTCGGCGCCGGCATCGGCATCGCCGTCGGCTACATCGCGTGGATCGCGCTGATGGTGACCGACATCATGAGGACGGGCGTCGATATCGAAGAGCTCAAGGCGCGCTTCACGCCGACCCAGACCATCGAGACCAGCAAGGAGACGCTCGCGTGGCTGCAGAGCAAGATGCCGCCCGGGACCGAGTCCTAGCCGCCCGGACCGCATTCGACGCCGAGCTCACTGGGCTCGGCGCGTCGGCGCGCGACGCGGTCGATATCCCGGCGAAAGTCCGTCGTAGCCCCGCCAAGGCGGTGGCCGTCGTCGGCGGGATCGCCTTCCTCCTCATGCGAGGACCGCAGCGGATCCTCCGCGGACTGCGGTCGCGTCTGCCTGGCCGACGTGCGCCGCTGCCCAAGCGGATGCTTCCGCCCGAGATCGAGAACACGCTCGACAAGCTCGGTAGCGACGGCGACAAGGTCCGCGGCACACTCGAGCGCGACTTCGCCGCATACGTGAACCAGCGCCAGAAGGATCGGCGCGCGGTCCCGACCGTGCTGCTGCTCGCGGCACTTCGACCGGCGTTGTCCTACGGCGCCCGGCGTGCGATGGAGATCATCACGGCCCCGCCGTCCGATGAACCCGCTACACGGATCGGGCAGCTGTGGGGCGAGATCGGGACGAGGGCGGGGGAGCTTCGAGCTGAAGCGGCGACCCGCACCGAAGGCGCGCGGGCTTCCGCGGAGGGCGCCGCCGCGGCGGCCAAAGGGCAGATCGATCGGACCGCCGATGCCGCCAAGGTCCAGGTGGACCGGGTTCGCGGTGACGGGCCGCCGGCGAACGAGCCCCAGGCAGCGAAGCCGGCACCGGATGCAGGGGACCCGCCGACCGGGGTTTGACACCGACCTTGATCCATCGGGGACGCTACCGCGTGACGCGACCGCCAAGGTCGCCGGATCGCCTCGATGACGAGCCGCCGGACGTCGATCGCGACCTCGGGTTCGAGCGCCTGGTCTTCTTTTCCGATGCGGTCTTCGCGATCGCGATCACGCTGCTGATCATCGAAGTCCGCCTGCCTGCGCTCCCTGACGATCCGACCGACGCCGATATCGTCGCCGCACTACGCCAGACGTTGCCGTCGATCTTCGCCTACGTCCTGAGCTTCGCGACGATCGGGCTGTATTGGCTGTCGCACTGGCGGCGCTGGCGCTACATCGCGCGCGTGAACGAACGTCTGGTCGGGCTGAACCTCCTGCTGCTCGGCCTTGTGGCCTTCATCCCGTTCCCGACCGCCCTGATCGGGGAGCAGGGTGACCACGCCTCGGTCGTGATGATCTATGCGCTCGCGCTCTCGGCCGCGG
>DATNFQ010000079.1:0-18955 GCA_035606295.1 Patescibacteria group bacterium | reverse complement strand
AACACCAGCACGTCGTCGGGCTCGAGATCCTCGTAGAGCGAGGCGATCTCGGCTCGCAGCAGCGGGTGACCCGTCGACTCCGTGTAGCCGAGGGTGAGCCCGTCCCACATCCGCCGCGTGTCGTCGTCGGCCAGAGCGAGGAGCTCGGCCATCGGGTAGCCCTGCACGTCGGACGCGCAGAGCAGGTGATCGACGGCGAACTCCCAGCGGGCGAAGTAGCGCTCGAGCGCGAAATCGGCGATGCGCATCGGCGCCATCATCGCCGACGGCCGAGACGTCCGAGGCGCCGATATGCTGCATCCATGACCGCTCGAACGATCGTCATCTGTGGCTCTCCGACCGCGCTCGGCGGGCATTTCGGCGGGATGGAGCGCGCACCGACCCTGCTCCGCGGACTCGGGCTGCGGGACCGGCTGGCCGCCCGTCCGGGCCTCGCAGATATGACCTGGCTGGACCATGGCGACGCCGCGAACGATCCGGGTTGGGTCGCGGACCCCCACCCGCGGGCCAAGAACCTCGACCGGCTCGTCGCGTATCTTGGCCGACTGGCGGCGCACGTCGAGAGCGGCCTGGAACAGTCCGGCAACGAGGCAAGCGCACTGCTCGCGCTCGGCGGCGACTGCACGACCCATGCCGGCGCGATGGCGGGCATCCGCCGAGCGCGGCCGGGGATCCAGCTCGGGCTCGCCTGGTTCGATGCCCACGGCGACTTCAACACACCGGACACGACACCGTCCGGCAATGTCTGGGGCATGCCGTTCGCGATGGCCTGCGGACGAGGCGACGAGCGGCTCGTCGCCGCAGCGGAGGGCCCGTCGGTCCGGACACTCGATGCGGGACTGTTCGGCGGTCAGGTCCTCGACGAGACCGAGTCGCGGATGCTCGCCGCGAGCGGGGTCGCGCAGTTCGGTGCCGGGATGCTGGGCGATCCGGCCGGGCAGGCGGCGGCTGCGGCCTGGGCTGCGACCGTGTCAGGCCGCATCGACGCGTGGTACGTCGCGTTCGACCTGGACGCCCTCGACGCGTCGGGGAACTGGGCGGTCGCGATGCCCGAGACCGATGGACTGACACTCAGCGCCGCGGTCGGCGCGGTCCGCGCGATCGCCACGAGTGGAGCCCCGGTGATCGGCTTCGGGGCGACCGCGATCATGGATCGCGGCGGAGCGGATCTGCCCGGGACGATCGAGGCCGTCGCGCTGCTTGCCGAGGCGGCACTGGCCCCGGCGGACGCGGGAGGATAGCCGGAGGACGACGCGGCGTGACGCCGCGGGGACCTAGTCGAGCCGGACGAGGCCCTGGGCCAATTGGCGGAACGTCGCCTCGTCCATCCCGTTCGCGACCGCCAGCCAGCTCGGCGTGTCGGCCCGACCGACGACGATCGCATAGCCGCCGTCATCGAGCGTGACGAGCGTTCCCTGCCGGTCCCCGAACGCGGCATCACCGGTGTCGGTGCCGGCCGGGACGCAGCCATCCGATGTCTCACAGAAGGCGCCCTCCTGGAGGGTCAGCGTCGCACCGGCGGGACCCTGGTAGCCGATCACCAGCTGACCGACGCCGCGACCGCTGTACGTCCCGTTCGTGACGAACCAGCGGGCAGGCAGCACGGGGCAGTAGACCGGCCAGTCGAGGTTCTGCGAGGCGTTCAGGAAGAAGCTGCGGTTCTCATCGCTGCCGGAGCAGGCCTTGACCGCCTCGGCGGCCGGCTGGGACACCCCGCTACTCGGCGAGGCGGTGGAAGCGGGCGACTCGGTCGCGTCCGGCGAGTCGGTCAGCTCGCCTGTCGCGGCGGACGATGGCGAGGGCTGGAGGGTCGGGCTCGCGGCGTCGATCGACGGGGACGCGATGGCTGTCGACGCGCTCGCCGACGGCGAATCTGCGGCACTCTGCCCGCCACCGATGCAGCCGGCCAGCGTCAGCACGGCGACGACTGCGACCAGGAGCGGGCGTGCGGCGACCGCGCGACCCGGACGGGCCGGAGTGGGTGGGATCACGCCGAGGAGCGTAGCACGGCGTCCCGAGCCGACCCCTCCGACACGAGGACGCGGCCGATGGCCGCGGGTTCGACCAGGTCATCGCGGGAGATCGGCCGGTCCTCGCCGAGCGCGCGAGCGTGCATGAACGGGCCCGCGTGCGTGACGACGACAGCGGGTCGCCCGACGGCGACCAGATCGGCCCACGCATCGGCGACCCGAGCTGCCAGCGAGCTGTGGGTCTCGCCGCCCGGCCAGTCGATCTCGAGATCGCCGCGAGCGAGCGCAGCCGCGACATCCGGCGCGATCGCCGACAGCTCATCGAACGTACGGCCCTCGGCGATCCCGACGTCGGCCTCACGCCAGCGCGCGTCCAGCTCGACGCCGGGAAGATGCGCGGCCTCGACGATCGCCGTAGCCGTCGCCACGGCGCGACGCGACGGACTCGAGACGACGCGGACATCGGCCGGCAGGTCGCGGCTCAGCGACACTGCGAGGCGGCGTGCGTCCGCAAGGCCCGTCGGCGACAGCGGCGGGTCACTGATGCCGCAATAGCGCACGCCGGACCACGACGTCGCAGCGTGCCGGACGAGGATGATCTCGACCATCGTTCAGGTCACGCCTTCCGTCGCCGCGGGACCGGCGACCCCGGCGCTCTCGAACGTCGCCATCCCGTCTCGGATCGCGACGGCGGCGTCGACCAGCGACATCGCCAGCGCCGCGCCGGTCCCCTCTCCGAGCCGCAGGTCGAGCTCGAGGAGTGGCCGCAGGCCGAGGCGCTCGAGGACGACGGCGTGCCCCGGCTCCACGCTCCGATGTCCCGCGATGCAACGCTCGGCGACCGTCGGTACGAGTCCCGCCGCAAGCAACGCGGCCGCGCCGGTGATGAACCCATCGAGGATGAGGGGGATCCGGGCGCCGGCGGCCCCGAGGATCACGCCGACCAGCACGCCGATCTCGAACCCGCCGACCGTGGACAGCACCGCGATCGGGTCGCTCGCACCCGGCGTGTTCCGCGATAGCGCGCGGGCGACCATCGCGACCTTATGCGCGTGCGTGGCGTCGTCGATGCCGGTGCCGCGGCCGGTCACCCGGTCCGGCGAGAGGCCGGTCATGGCGGCCGTGATCGCGCTCGCCGCCGTCGTGTTGCCGATGCCCATCTCGCCGATGCCGATGAGCTCGACCCCGTCGTGTTCCAGCGCAGCCACCACGTCGAGCCCGATGCCGATCGCGCGGAGCGCCTCGTCGTGCGACATCGCGGGGCCTGCCGTCATGTCGTCCGTCCCGGCTCGGATGGGTACGCGGATCAGCGTCGCCGCTCCCGCCCCGACCGCCGGGATGGCGCCGGCGACGCCGGCATCGACCACGCTGACAGTGGCGCCGACACGCGCGGCAAGCACGTTGATCGCCGCACCACCAGCGAGGAAGTTCGCGACCATCTGCGGCGTCACGTCGGCGGGATACGCCGACACGCCCTGGCGCACGACGCCGTGGTCGGCCGCTGCGACGACGATCGCACGGCGACTGTAGGTCCGGGTGAGATCGCCGGTGATCCCGGCGAGCTGGATCGCCAGCGACTCGAGACGCCCGAGGCTGCCCGGTGGCTTGGTCAGGGAGTCGAGCCGCACCGACGCCGAGACCATGGCGGACGCGTCGAGCCCACCGAGCGCGACGACACGCTCGATCGCCTGCTCGAGTCCGCTCGTGTGGTCGCTCATCGTGGCCCCTTCAGCGTCACGGGTAGCCCGGCCACGAACAGATACGCCTCATCGGCCATCGCTGCAAGTCGTTGATGGGCGATACCGACGAGATCGCGGTACGCGCGCGCGTTGGGATGCATCGGCACGATCCCAAGACCGACCTCGTCGCTGACGACGATCGCCGGTCCTGGACGTGCCGCCAACGCGTCGTACGCCGCGGCGATCGGTCCGTCGAGGATCGGGTCGATGGCGGGGGCGTCGTCCCCCAGGAGCATCGCGAGCCACAGGGTCAGGCCGTCGATGAGGACCGGCTCCGCGGGCTCGGTCGCGCCGATGGCAGCAGCGAGTTCGGCGCCGACATCGATCGTCGGCCAGGCTGCCGGGCGTTCCGCGCGGTGACGGCGGATGCGGTCATCGAGCTCCGGGTCGCCGGCGATGGCGGTGGCAAGGAACCAGGCGCGCCCGTCGCCGGCAAGCCGGCGGGTCGTCGCGAGTCCGAACCGGCTCTTGCCGCTCCGGGTCCCACCGAGCGCGAGGATCAGCGGTGTCGCCACGTCAGGAAGCGAGAGCCGCGATGATCAGGCCCGAGACGAGCGACAGCTCGATCAGCGCACCCATCCCGTCACCGTCGAGCCCGCCACGCAGCGCAACGACGATCGCGCCGGCGACAGACCCGACGAGGAGCGTTCCGATCGTCGCGATCACCACGACCGGACCGCCGATCAGACCGAGGGCGATGGCCAGCACCGTCGTCGAGGCGATGGCGACGAGGCCGTCGGCGCGCGTGACCCGCTCGGCGAACCAGCCCCCCAGCATCGTTACGCCCGCGGGTCGGAGCCGCCCCAGGGTGATCGTCACCACGATCGGCACGACACGCGACGCGCTCGCAACGGCCACGAGGACGATGCCGCCGCGGATCGCCCCTGCGCTCCCGGTTGCGCCCAGGCTCACCAGCGCGACCACGCCGGCGGCGATCACGAGCACGAGGGCAACGACACCGCCCGTCCCGACGTGCGGATCCTTCCGTGCGCGTTCAGCCGCCTCGGGATCCCGCGCCATGACGGCGTCTGCGGTGTCGGCCAGGCCATCCAGATGCAGCGCGCCCGTGACCACGGCCATCGTGGCGATCGCCGCGACCGCGCCGATCCACGGCTCACCCAGGGAGCCCGCGAGCAGCACGAACGGGATCGCCCCGACGAGCCCGACACCCGCACCCACGAGCCCGAACGCGGCCGCACCCGGCGTATCGGTCTCCGCGGTCGCGACCGGGAACCGGGTGAGCAGCGCGACAGCGCTCCGCACGCTCGACATCTATGCGGCTCCGACCGGCAGGCGGACGAGCGCCGGATCCACACCGAAGACCTCGCGGATCCGCTCGGCACTGAGCGTCTCCGTGGGGGCGCCGTCGCCGACGATCCGGCCGTTGGCGAGGACGACGACACGCGGGAAGAAATGCGCGGCGAGCGCGAGATCGTGGAGGACGGCGATGACGGTCGTCCCATCGCGCTCGTTGAGGTCGACGAGCAGCTCCATCACGTCGACCTGGTGGCGGATATCGAGATGGGTCGTCGGCTCGTCCAGCACGAGGATCGGGGCAGCCTGCGCGACCGCGACCGCGATGAACACGAGCTGGCGCTCGCCCATCGACAGCTCGCGCATGTCTCGCCGGCGCAGACCCGTGATGCCGATCCGCTCGATCGCGCCATCGACCGCCGCGACATCGGTCGGCCGGAGCCCGGTGAGCGGCGGCTCGTGGGGTAGGCGGCCCAG
Source organism: Patescibacteria group bacterium (assembly GCA_035606295.1). Lineage (GTDB taxonomy): Bacteria > Chloroflexota > Limnocylindria > Limnocylindrales > CSP1-4 > SPCO01. The sequence goes on along the minus strand of DATNFQ010000079.1, from coordinate 13,515 downwards.
CGCCACGACCTCCTCGACCGGCATCGCGAATGGCAGGTCTGCGAGCTCGGGTACGACCGCGATCGTCCGGGCGAGCTTCTTGCGCGGCACCTGGTCGACGGCCTCGCCGAGCAGGTCGATCGAGCCGGCGCGGGGCGCCAGGACCCCGGTCAGCGCCCGGAGCAGCGAGGACTTGCCCGCGCCGTTCGGTCCGACCAGCGCGAGCCGCTCCCCGGGTGCGACCGATAGATCGGCGGCGTCGATGACGGTCCGTCCGGCGTAGCCGACGGTCAGCGCCTTCGCGGCCAGGACCGGCGCCCCGGGCGCGACCGCGATCACAGCTGGTACCCCGACCGGCTGCGGTTGAGGAGGAACAGGAAGAACGGCGCCCCGAGCAGGGCCATCACGACGCCCACCGGGACGTCGCCCACGAGTCTGGCCCCGAGGTCGGCTGCCGACAGGAGCGCAGCACCGGCGATGGCGGAGATCGGCAGCACGCGATGCGCGGCCGGCCCGACGAGCAGCCGCACGACGTGCGGCACGACGAGACCGACGAAGCCGATCAGACCGCTGATGGCGACCGCGGCCGCGGTCGCCATCGACGCCAGCGCCAGCAGGATCCCGCGTTCCCGGCTCACATCGATGCCGAGGTGGCCAGCCGCCGCGTCGCCGAGCAACATCCCATCGAGCGAGCGGCCCCGGGCCATGATCAGCACGGACGACCCGATGATCAGCGGAGCGGCGACGATCAGCCGGACCCATGACGAGCCGCCAAGCCCGCCGAGCAGGAACGAGAAGATCTGCCGCAATTCGGCGCCGGACACGTACATCGCCATGGTCAGCACCGCTGCGAGGACCGAGCCGACCGCGTATCCGGTCAACAGCAGCCGCGTCAGACCGCCGGCTCCGCCCATCCCGCCGAGCCGGAAGACCAGCCACGCGGAGGCCAGGGCGCCGACGAACGCGAGGCCGTGGAGCAGCCCGAACTCGACGACGACGAGCTGGATCGGCAGCAGCACCGCGATCGCGGCACCGACCGCAGCGCCCGACGCGGTCCCGAGCACGTAGGGGTCGGCGAGCGGATTGCGCAATAGGCCCTGGAAGGTCGTGCCGGCGACCGCCAGGCCACAGCCGATGAGCATGGCGGTGAGGACCCGCGGGAGCCGCAGGTCCCAGACGATCGCCTCGGTCGCCGGCGTGATCGTGACGCCGATGTCGATGCCGAACACGCGCGACAGGATCACCGCGATGGTCTCGGCGGGCGCGACGCGGACCGAGCCGAGGCCGACGCCGAGGATCAATGTCACGACGAGCAGGACCACGGCGACCACGCCGACGACGAGCGGCCGGGCGCGCACCCACGCGCCGAGGCCTCCCGCCTCGACATCGCGTGAGAGCGCGCCGGCTGCCATCCCGGTTACGACGGCGACGGAAGCGTGACGTCGGGCCAGATGGCCGCGGCGAGCGTGCGCAGCCCCATCGGAAGCCGCGGCCCAGGACGGGTGATCTCGATGTCGTTCACGGGCTTGATGGCACCACTCCGGACCGCGCTGAACGCATCCCAGCCGCGGCGCTTCGCGACGGCATCGGGCGTCGGCGAGTAGAACGGATTCGTGCCGAGGACGATGAGCTGCGGATCCTTCTCGATCAGCTTCTCGAGTGGGATCTCATAGGTGTTCGGGTCACCGCTCGTGATGGCGTCGCCCCCGGCCATGGTGACCATCTCGGCGAGGAAGGAGTCATCGGCCGGGGCATAGATCGCACCCGTCGTGTCGTCGTACCCGACGTCGTAGAAGACCCGCGGCTTCGGCGACTTCGTCGCCACGGCTGCGGCCACCGCATCCATGTCGGCGCGCATCGCGGAGGTGATCGACGCCGCATCGGCGGACGTCCCTGTCGCCGTCCCGAGCAGCTCGATGTCCTTGAGGACGCCTTCGACGCTCGGCGCATAGATGACGACGACCGGGATCTTCAGGTCCCGCAGCTTGGTGATCGATTCGGCCGGCGTGAATCCGAGACCGCCGGCCACCACGAGGTCCGGCGAAAGCGCGACGACCTTCTCGACATCGACGCTCGAGAACGTGGCGACATCGGGCAGCGCGACCGCCTGCTCCGGGTGATCGCTGCCATCGTCGGTGGCGACGATCCGGTCGCCGGCGCCGAGCGCGAACAGGATCTCGGTCGTCGCCGGCGTCAACGAGACGATCTTCTTCGGTTCGGCGGCGAGCTCGACCGATGTGCCTTCATCGTCGGTAACGGTGACCGGGAACGCAGGGGTCGGGCTGGGGGTAGGTGAAGCCGCCGCCTCGCTCCCCGACGGAGCGGCCACGACCGGCACAGAGGCCGCGGGCGACGACGCGGAGCCGGACGAGCAAGCTCCGAGGATGGCGGCGAGAAGCACGCTGAGAAGGGCGACGCCGCGGCGTCGATCGGCGGATGACATCGAACGGGTCTCCGGTAGCGGCTGCCGGAGGGGTCGCGTCTCTCGGCGCACGTGGCGCCAGGACGCGATCGACCCCTCGCTTCGATCGGTCGAAGGAGGGGTCAGGTGGTCCGGTGCACGGGCTTGCCTACCTTTCTCTCGAAGGTTCGAGCATGCACCGCGGGGTCGGCGACCGGACTTCCGCCCGAGGGCGGTTCACCGTAGCGGGACTGTGCCGGAATCGCACCGGCTTCGCGACCACGTGGCGATCGTCTCTGACGACCGCCGGAGCGTAGCACAGGGACCCGTTGGCACCTCACGGCCACTGCCAGCTATCAGATGAGTGGCAGTGAAGTGGGCCTTCGTAGGATGCCCGCCTCGCCCCCTCCCCGCCGGCTCGTCAGCTCGCCGGTGGGAGGCCTTCACACATGGAGACTCGATGGTTCCGCCGACTCGGACCGGGCGTGGCGGCTCTCGCCGCGGTCGCGGCGATCGCCTCGACGACTGCCGGGGCACCGCCGTCCCCGTGGCGGCCACCGGCGTGTCGGGGAGAGCCAGTCGTGAACCCAGACACGGTCGGCACGTGGTATCGCCTGGACCCGATGCTCGACGAGGGCACGTTCGTCGGACAACGGTTGTCGGTCGGGACGACGTCGGCGTCGACGCGGCGACTCGACCTGGCCGCCGAGTCGTTCGCGGCCGGTCCGACGGGCGGTCTTGTGCTGATGGGGTCGGACGACGGGCGACGCTCTCAGTTGACGCTCATCGATGTCGCGGGCGGATGCGCGTGGTCGGTCGCCCCGTCCACTGACGTGATCCGGAACGGCATCGTGGCGGCGGACGGTGCGTCGATCGTCGAGAGTCGCGTCGACAGGCGAACGAGGGCCGACCTCGGCGTCTGGCGTCGACCGCTCGACGCCGGCGCTCCGGTCCGGGTGCTACCGCCGATCGGGCCCGACGCCCGGTTCGGCCCCACGTGGCTGACCGACCTCGCTTGGAGCGACGACGATACGACGCTCGTCGTCGGGTCCTGCGGTGAGACGGCATGTCGGTACCGCCTCGTGCCGGACTCGGGGGCGGTCGTGACCGTCACCGACCCGAGCCTGGGTTCGCTCGTCGGTCTGACCGGCGATCGGCTGGTCGCTCGTGAGGCGTGCCGCGGCCTGCCGTGCCCGATCGTCTCGCTTGACGTTCGCGGCGGGGATCGCGCGTCACTTGCTGATACTGCCGGTCGTGCTGTCCTCGGCCGCGACGCCGCGGGCCGAGTCCTGGTCGTGTACGAGTCGGATCCCGAAGGGTCCGCCCTCCGGGCGACGACGCCCGACGGCCGAACGACCATCGAGGTCGCCGCACCTCCACCTGGCCTCCGCCTCGTCGCCGATGCCGCCTGGTCCGGCGGCGCGGTCGAACACCCGTCCGCCGGATTGGTCTTCGGCCCCGATGGTCGCCTCCCGGTCGACGGATCACGCGGGGCACTGCTCCGTGACGTCCCCGACGGCGTGCCTGTCGCCCTCGATGAGGTGCTCCGATGAAGCTCTCGCGCTATGCCCCGAGACGACGACCGCGAGTGGCAGTCGTGCTCGCTCTCGTGGCAGCGTCCATCACGACGCCGGTCCTTGCGCATGACCCTGATCCGGCACTGAGCGGCGGCACGTTCGGTCAGAGCCAGGCCCTCGAGTTCCGCTGGCGTTCCGGTTCGGAGCCACCGAGCGCGATCCGGACCGCCGTTCTGGAAGCAGCCGGTGACAGCAACGCGACGCGTGCGTCGCAAGCGGCGACGTTCGGGTACGACAGCACCTCCTCGAACCCGATCGGATATGGGTCCGGCACCTGTGGCGTCAACGGGCTCGCGTGCTTCACCAGGACGGTCCCGACCGGCTTCACGATGTGGTTCCGCGAGCACGGCCGCGTGTTCGATTGGGGGACGCTTCGCTGGTGCCAGATGCAGTCCTCACCGACGAACGGCTGCTATGACGCGGAGACCATCGCCCTCGACGAGTTCGGGCACGTCGAGGTCCTCAACCACCACGTCAACTTCGCCGACGAGAGCGACTACACCGACGCGGTCGTCCAGACCTTCTCGCGGACGAGGCCGAAGACCGGCTGGGACATGCACGTGTACGGCCCGTGCGATACCGCGACGCTGCAGATCAAGTACGACCTCCCGACGCTGTCGTCGCTGTATTCGCGTTGCCTCGACCTGGTGACCGTCTTGACGCTCTCGATCAGCGACACGTCGATCCCGTATGCCGGCCTCGTCGACTTCACCGCCTATCTGAAGGTCGCGACGGACACCAGCTACGGGCGGCTGAGCGCGAATCCTATCGGCGCCCGGACCGTGCGCCTGCAGCGTCGGGCGATCGGGTCGACGACGTGGGCCAATCTCGTGACCCTGCCGCCCTCGTCCACCGCGGGGACGTATCCCACGTCGCTCCGGCTCTACAGCACGGCCGACTTCCGAGCCGTCTTTTCGACACCGTCGAACGAAGGGGTCCGTGGCGACACGAGTCCGACCGTTCGGATCACGGTCGCGCCGTGCACGGCGAACTGCCCGCTTGAGATCTCGGCGAGCTGAGGAGGTCCATGGTGCTGCTGCGTGCCGTTCTCGCGTCGCTCGCTATCCTCGCGGGCGCCTGTACGACCTCTTCCGCCGCACCTGCCGAGAGCCCGTTCGCGCCATCAAGCCCGCCGGTCGCGGCGGCCCACAGCCCGAGCCCGAGTCTCGCCACTGCCACCGTCACCGTGTGGCCGTCCGCGGTCCCGACCCATACGGTCCAGCCCGCCGACGGCCCATCCGTCGCCCGCCTCTCCGCCGAAGGTGGGGACCCTGTCACGGGTCAGCTCGGGACCTACATCTGGCACGACCAGGGCTCTGACAGCCCGTGGCTTCCCGGTGCCCCGATCGCCGTCGGGCGTGGCGAGCCGCTGACGGTCCGGCTCGCGCCGGCCACGAGCGTCGCGGCATGGCAAGCGCGGATCGTCCCCGCCGATACGAGCGGACCGACAGGGGCCACGCTCCTCGCCAAAGGTTCGGGCACACCCCGTTTCGACGCGCCGAGACACGGCGCGTGGACGCTCGAGGTCCACCTGGTGTTCGGCGACGCCGCCGGCGACGCCAGCTACTTCTGGCGACTCGACGTCAGATGATCCGATGGGCTTTCGCGGCCGGTCATCGGCCGCCGCGAGTCACGCCTCGGACGCGACCGGCTGCCCCGCGGAGAAGATCGAGACCTGCGCGTCGTCGGGGAGCATCACCCCGAATACCTTCTGGAGGGCCAGCGTGTGCGCGCACGATCCCCAGCTCTCGAAATAGTGGCAGGTGCAGCGCCACTGACCGGCTTCGAGGGCGACATGGTGCGTGTCGTTGTCACCGCGGAACGTCAGCGAGAGACGATCGATGGTCATCCGATCGAGCTCTCGCGCGTAGCGATTCGCCTTCTCGACCTTGCCGATGAGGGAGCTGTGCATCGCGTGCATCCTCCGTCGCCCGAGGGGCGTTACCGAGGCCGCTGTCCGGTCTGCACCTCCGACCGGTGGTAGCGGTCGCGTCCCTGAAGCCTACACCCGAGGCCCGCCCCGGTCATCCCAGAATCGTCCCGGGTCAGGGCGCGTTGGTCCCCTCCCGGCCGAAATCGTCCTGGAGCCGGATCACGTCATCGAGCTCGGGCGTGGACACCTCGATCAGTTCGCATCGCTCGATCGATTCGAACCGGTGAACGCGCCCGGTCGGGATCCGCGCGGCTTCGCCAGGACCGAGCTCGTGCTCGCGGATGACACCCCCGTCGTCCTCGAGGTAGAGGCGCAGACGACCGGACAGTACGAGGACGCTCTCGTCCTTGATCTCATGTCGCTGGAGCGACAACCGCTTGCCGGTCTCGATCACCAGCACCTTCCCGGCGTAGCGTTCCGTGTGGGCCCAGATCAGCTCGTGACCCCAGGGCTTGTCGACCCGCCGCTCCGTCACGTGCCGCGCACCAGTCGCTCGCCGGCGTCGACCATCGCGTCACGCGCTTCGGCCGAGGTCGCTTCCGTATAGACGCGGACCAGGGGCTCCGTGCCGGACGTCCGGATCAGCAGCCACGAGCCATCGGCAAGGAAGAACTTGTAGCCGTCCTTCGTGTCGAGCCCGACCGTACGGGCGACGGGCTCACCGGCGAGCTCGGACGGACCGGCGGCGGCAAGATCGACGAGCAGGCGCCGCTTGGTCTCCGGGTACTCGACACGGTCGACGTGCACATCGATCCGACGGTAGAAGGAGGGGCCGGCGATCTCGTGGAAATGCGCGATCGCCTGTGAGACCGGCCAGCGACCGGCCGCCTTCTCACGAAGGAACAGGTCGAGGAGCAGGAGATCGGCATAGATGCCGTCTCGCTCCGGGAGATGCATCCCGAACCCGAAGCCGCCGGACTCCTCGGCGCCCATCATCGCGCCAGTCTCGATCATCTTCGGCCCGATGAACTTGAACCCGACCGGCGTCTCGTGGGTGGCGATGTCGTAGCGCCTCCCGAGGCGCGCGGCCATCGAGGTGTTGTTGACGCTGACGACGACCGGATCCCGCCACCCGCGGTGCTCGGCCAGGTAGTACATGAGCAGTCCGGTGACCTGGAGCTGGTGGATGAAGATGCCCTTCTCGTCGGCCGCGCCCGCGCGGTCCGCGTCGCCGTCGAGCAGCAGGCCGAGGTCATAGTCGCCCTCGGCGATCAGCCGCAGCGCCTCATCGACGTTCGGCCGGATCGGCTCGGGGTTCAGACCGCCGAAGTACGGGTTCCGCTCCTGGTGGATCTCGTCGATCTGGATCCGCCCGCCGCGAAGCAAGCGCGGGATCCAGCCGGACCCGACCCCGTAGAGGGGGTCGACCAGCACCGAGATCTCCGCGGCCCGCAGCGCATCCAGGTCGACCGTTCGCCGGACGAAACGCTCATACCCATCGAACGGGTCGAACCGCTCGACGAGCCCGGCAGCTTCGGCATCGGCAAAGGGCCGACGCTCGATCGGGGCACCGCCGTTGACGGCGAGGCGCGCCTCGATCGCGGTGAGCATCTCCGGCCCACCGGCGGCGCCGGAAGGCGCCTTGACCTTGAACCCGTTGTCGACCCACGGGTTGTGGCTGGCCGTGATGACGATCCCCGCCGCGGCGCCTCGCTCCACGACCTCGTATGAGCTCATCTGCGTCGGCACCGCATGGGTTGCGATCGCGACCGGGATGTCGCGCGCGACGAGGACTTCTGCGGCGGCGGCCGCGAAATGCTCCGAGGCGAACCGGCGGTCGTAGGCGATGACGACGCCCCGCGCGTTCGACCCCTCGCCTTCGACGTAGGCGGCCACGCCATCTGCGCAGCGACGCACGTTCTCGAAGGTGAACTCGTCAGCGATCCGTGCGCGCCACCCGTCGGTCCCGAACACGATCGACGTGGGCGCGGTGACACCGGCGGTCGCGGACACTCAGCCTCCAGCCTGCATGCAGCGGTCGATGAGAGACTCGACGACGTCGATGTCGGGCGCCGACCCGCGCAGCAGCGCGATGGGCTGCGCGGCCGTGATGCTACCGCGCTGCGGCGGAGCGATGACACCGAGGCGCCCGTCGACCCGCCGCACGACGAGGTCGTCGGCGCCGACCTGCGCGGTCTCGCCGGGCTGAACGACGGCGCCCTCGCCGTGCGCTCCGATCGCTGCCAACAGCGCTGTCCACGAGCCGAGGTCCGACCAGGCGACATCCATCGCCCCCATCACGACCTGGCCGTTTCGCGCCGCACCCTCCATGACCGCATGGTCGATCGAGCGGGCCTGCTGGATCGCCTCGTACGCGGACTCGAGCAGCATCGGCGCGCCGACCATCGGGCGCAGCGTCTGCAGAAGGCCGGTGAATCGCCCGAGCGCGGCGGTGATGGCGCTGCGGCGCCAGAGGAAGATCCCCGCATTCCACGCGACCCCCGGCTCCTTGAGAAGCATCTGTGCCCGCTCCTGCGTGGGCTTTTCCTCGAACCGGTCGAGCTCATACGCGACGAGCCCGTCGACATCCCGCTTCGTGTCCAGTTTGGGGATCAGATAGCCGTACTCGGTAGCTGGGCGAGTTGCCTGGACGCCGAAGGTGACCAGCGGTCCGTCGATCTCGAACGCGTCGGTCGCGAGGCGGCCGGCCTTTTCGAGCACCGACGTGTACCGGCGCTCCGACTTCGGCTCGATGTAGGCGTCGGCCGGGACGACGAGCATCACCTCGTCGGCAGGCTTGTCGATCGCGATCGCCCCAAGGGCGATGGCGGCCGCGGTGTTCCGGCCCATCGGCTCGAGCAGGACATGCGCGTCCGGCAACTGGTCGCGGACGAACCGCTCGTATCGGCGCTCGGTGACGACCGTGATGGCGTCCGGCGCGACGGGAAGGCGTCGGGCGGTCGCCTGGAGGAGTGTCTCCCCGCTGGGGAGCAACGGCAGGAACGGCTTGGGTCGTTCCGGGCGGCTCAGGGGGTGGAGTCGTGTTCCCCCGCCTCCAGCCATGATGACCGCGTACATGCGCCGTCCATCGTAGCGCCGGCGGGAGGCCCTGACCGGCAGGCTGTCACTGGGCGAGAACGACCCACTTCCCTTCCCAGATCACGCTGCGCTGCCACTCGTGATAGCGGGTGAACACATCGCGGAACTGGGCGACCGTCAGGTACTTGTACGGCCAACGGTCGGCCGACGTCCCGAGCGGGCCGCTTACATAGAGCCCCATCAGCGTCTTCTTGGCGGGCTCGTCGAGGTCGTAGGTCAGCTTGTAGCCGAGCACCACCCAGGCGTGCTTGCCCGAGAAGACCGTGACGCCGACCGGGTTCCGCGTGCGGGCGATCGACGACCAGATCGACGTGATCGCCTCTTCCTTGTTGGTATAGGCGCGCGGGTAGTAGGGTTTGCCGTTCGTGAAGTAGCGCAGGGTCCAACCCCAACCCTGGGGATCGTTGCCCAAGGTCGTGTACCGGTAGCGGTTATGGAGACGCGTCAGCTTGTAGATGTAGGACTGGCGCGAGTACGACCGGTTGCTGGTGCCGAGGACGAGATTCGCCATCGACTGGACGGTGGCCGGGACGCACCAGTAGCTCGTGTACTGGCGGACCATCGCCGAGGACCGGTAGAGATTGCGGCTCAGGACGATGGAGCCCGACGACGGTGTCGGGGTCGGCTTGGGTGTTGCCGTCGGCGACGGCGTGTCGGTCGGGTCCGGCGTGTGGCCGACGGGCGCGCTCGTCGGTTCGGGAGCGGCAGTGGGATCCGGCGTCGGATCCGGTGTCGGGGACGGCGTCGGTGCGGGCGTGGGCGTGGCGTCCGCTGCTGTGCCCAGGGTCGGCGTCGGACCAGCGTCAGGAGCCGTATCGGTGGGAGCCGGGCTCTCGTCGGCGAGCGCCGACCACGGCATCGCGCCAAGCAGCGTCAGCCCGACGACGGTCGCGAGGATCGCACGGGGGAGGCGGCCAAGGGCCGTGGCGCGTCGCTCCATGTAGGACAGCCTACCCAACCGGCGCGGCTCCCTGCGCCCTGCCGAAGGTACCGCGCGTTGCGTGGACGCAACGGTCCGCGGAGCGGATCAGAAGCTCGGCGGCGTGATACAGAAGAGCACGCGGGCGGGCTCGGTGCCGTGGTTCACGTTCCAGTGCGGGACCCGCGACGGGTAGGTGATCGCATCGCCTTCGCGCAAGACGTAGTGCTCGTCGCCGACCCACAGGTCGAGGACACCGTCGAGGACGACGACGACCTCCTCGTCGGAATCGTGCGTGTACGGATCCGCCCCGGTCCCGCCGCCAGGCTCGATCGTCGACATGATCACCTGCAGCCGGCCCGACATGTTCGAGGTGAGGAATTCGTCGACGGCCTTCAGACCCTTGTACGTCACCCGTCGCCGCGCCTCGCGCCGGACGACCCGGCCGGTGTCGCCCTCCTCGGCGAACAGCTGGGCGATCGACAGATCGAGGGCGCGCGCGATCCGATGCACCGTGGCGATGGACGGGCTCGTCACATCCCTTTCGACCTGCGAGAGGAAGCTTTCGGTCACGCTTGCACGCTCGGCGACGTCGCGTAATGTCAGGTGGCGCGCCTGACGCAGGGACCGGATCCGGGTGCCGAGTTGCAGCTCCGTCGTCACAGGGGACGTTCCTCCACTGCACGGACGTCGTCGGGTTCCTGAAGTATAGGTTCAGCTTGCCACGAGGAGTCTCGTTGGCAAGGGGTCATGACTGCGAGATTCGAAGTACGTTTCCGTTGACGCAGCCGACCGGCACTCGTAGGATGCGTGGGCCTGTACCCCAGCTACAGGACATTGCCCGATGCCCGCACCATCGCGCGAGGACCGCCGTTGACCGCATCCCCGACGATCGACGCCCGGCCTGACGACGCTGCCGCGCCCGGCCGCGGCGCCGCGTCGACGCGACGCACTGCCCCCGACGTCGAGATCCAGGGCGTCACGAAGCGGTTCGGGCCGGTCACCGCGGTCGACGGGATGCACCTCGCGATCGAGCGAGGCGAGTTCTATTCGCTGCTCGGTCCGTCGGGCTGCGGCAAGACGACGACCCTGCGGATGATCGCCGGCTTCGAGCAGCCGACAGAGGGAGAGATCTTCCTTGCCGGCGAGCCGATCGCCGGTGTCCCGCCGTACCAGCGCAACGTCAACACGGTCTTCCAGCACTACGCCCTGTTCCCACACATGGACGTGGCCCAGAACGTCGGGTACGGGCTGCGTCAGCGCAAGGTCGACAAGAAGGAGGAGGCGCGGCGTGTCAGCGAGGCGCTCGATCTCGTCCGCCTGAGCGGGTACGAAAAGCGCCGGACATGGGAGATGTCCGGCGGCCAGCAGCAGCGCGTCGCGCTGGCGCGGGCGCTCGTGAACCGGCCGACCGTGCTCCTCCTCGACGAACCCCTGGGGGCGCTCGACCTGAAGCTGCGCAAGGAGATGCAGCTCGAGCTCAAGGCGCTCCAGCGAGAGGTCGGCATCACGTTCGTCTACGTCACCCACGACCAGGAAGAGGCGCTCACGATGAGCGACGTCATCGTCGTCATGCGCGATGGCCTGATCCAGCAGAAGGGCGACCCGACGACGCTGTACGAGCGCCCGCTCAACAAGTTCGTCGCGGACTTCATCGGGACGTCGAACTTCATGGACGCGACGGTCGTGGAGGCGCTCGGCGACGGTCGCGTCGTCGTCAATACGGGCCGCGGCCTGACGTTGCGCGGCGGCCTCACGGACCCGGAGCGCCATCCCGCGGCCGGCGACGCGGTCGTTGTCGCGACGCGGCCGGAGCGGCTCGAGCTGTTCGCAGCCGACGGCGCTAGCGCCGCAGCTGACGGCATCACGCAGATCCAGGGACGCGTCCAGCAGGGCACGTACCTTGGTGACCAGACGGAATATCGAGTGGCAACGGAGGAGGCGGGCGAAGTGATCGTCCGTCACCAGAACGCAGCGGGCGCCGGGGGCGCCCCGGGGGTCGGTCCGGGTGACCCAGTGGTCGTCCGATGGCAGGAGGAGGCCAACCTCATCCTCGCTGGCTGAGGTTGGGATCACCCCGGGTCGTCCGGGAGGAGGGAATCGACGTGGCAGACAAGGAAATGGAACGGTACGTCCGTCAGATGCGCTGGCAGTTGGAGCGGACCCCGCTCAGCCGGCGCGGATTCATGTGGGCGAGCGCCATGTCGGCGACGGCCGCATTCCTCGCGGCCTGCAGCGGCGGTGGCGGCGCGGCGACCGCGGCGCCGGCGTCAGCGGCAGCGTCGGTGGAGCCGAGCGTGACAGTGCCGTCCGAAAGCACCGCCGCGGTCGAATCACTCGGGCCGGAACCCTCCTTCGAGGTGCCGCCGGACATCGAGAAGGAACTGTTCATGTACAACTGGTCCGGTTACGTGGACCCGAACAACATGAAGCAGTTCCAGGAAGTCTTCGGGGTCGACAAGTTCACGTACGACACGTTCGACGCGAACGACGAGATGATGGCCAAGTTCCAGGGGGGCGCAACGGGTCAGTGGGATATCTGCTGCCCGACCATGAACTATGTCCCGGCCATGCGCGACCAGGGCTTCATCCAGAAGTACGACAAGTCCCGGATCCCGAATATCAAGTACATGGACAAGGCGTTCATGGGGCAGTGGTGGGATCCGACCGACGAATGGGCGGTCCCGAAGGACTGGGGCACGACGGGTATCACCGTCCGAACCAAGGATGTGAAAGAGCCAGTCACGACGTGGCGACAATTCCTGGACCTCATCCCGCAGTACTCCGGCAAGGTCGTGTTCGTGAATTCCGCGGATGACGTCTTCATCGCCCCGCTGAAGGCCAATGGCTATTCCCTGAATTCCGGCGTCAAGGAGGAGCTCGACAAGGCGCGCGAGGAGCTGCTCAAGGTCGCACCGCACATCCTCGCGCTCGACTCGAACACGTATCAGGACAAGATCCGGACAGAGGAGGCGGTGCTCGGCCTTACGTGGACCGGGGGCATCCTCGACCTGCGCGACAAGCCCGAGACGAAGGACGTCGAGTACATCATCCCGGATGACGGCACCGTGTTCTGGCTCGACACCTGGGTCGTCTTGGCGAACCCGCCGCATCCGAACGCGGCCCATGCGTTCATCAACTTCATCCAGGAGCCGCACATCCAGGCGATCGAGACCGAGACCAATCGGTATGCCACGCCGAATGACGCGGCGAAGCAGTTCATCGACCCGAAGTTGCTCAATGACAAGGCCATGTTCGTTTCCGACGACGTGATGGCGAAGCTCGAGGCTCAGAAGGACAATTCCGCCAACACCCAGCGCCAGGACATCTGGGCCGAGTTCAACCAGAAGATCGGGCAGGGCTAGTCGGAAGCGCAACGCGCTGATGACCATATCGACCGAGGTCGCCAAGGCCGACGACGAGGGGCCTCGGAGGTCGCGCCGGTCGGCGCTCGTGACCGGGTTGCTGGTGCTTCCCGCAAGCGCCTGGTACCTGATTCTGCTCGTCCTGCCGCTCCTGATCGTCCTCGTCATGAGCTTCGGGAACAAGGGCCGGTTCGGCGGCTACGAGCCCGCGTTCACGTTCGCGAACTACGCGGACGCCCTCGACCCGAACCGGATCACGCCATTCGTGACGAGTTTGGTGCTCGCGCTGTCGGGCACGTTCT
>DATNFQ010000078.1:0-9301 GCA_035606295.1 Patescibacteria group bacterium | reverse complement strand
TTCAACACTCGTTCGACCGTCAGATCGGGATCTCCCACCGTCACTCCTTCTGCGTCTGTGGTGGTACCGCGGGTCACCTGTTCGGCACGATCCTGGAACGAGCCGGGGTGCGGACAGGCTACCTCTCGACCGGTCGCATCCGCAGATTCCCGCGATGGCAGTCCGCCATACGGGAAGTCGCCGCTGTCTTCGGCGAGACACAGCGATAGCGTCGGGTCATCGCACCCAACGACCCTGGACGCGCCGAGGGGCTCGAGACCTCGTGCCCGACCTTCGGCCGCTCTACGAGTGGCTCATGACCGAGACCGCGGCGCGATCGGCGACGCGCCTGATGGCGTCTCGACAGACGCTCGACCGGGCCCGGCGTAGACGGCGGCAAAGGCGAAGGCGCCAAGGATGCCCACCGCGAGATAGAGAAGCCCAGCGATCCGCGCGAGGCGCTTGGGCGAGCTAACGATCGAGCCCTCCGCATACAGCGGAAGGCCGGCCCCGGTCTGGCTGGCGATGGTGGTCATGACCTCAATCTTCATTTGGACGCGCCTTCATTTAGACGCGATCGACGTAGATCGGCTGGGTTCGGGTCTCAGTCCTCACGCGACGCCGGCCTTCGGGATCGGGCTCTCTGTCAGACGTGGGGCCGGCGATGCGCGTCGGCTCGCCGCCTCGGCGGCTTCGACCATCAGCGGAGAGTCCCTGCGGAAACCCTTGAAAGTCATCCACAGGCCCAACGACAGCTCCCAGATGAAGATCGGGATCAGGGCGATGCCCGACCAGACGGAATACTGCTCGTTGACACCGATGATCTGGCCGATCACGGATGAGATCATCAGCGGACCACCGATGAGTCCCAGCGTAGGGATCAGCCGCGGCACGAGACCGGACCGGTACATGAGGTAGCCCAGGAGCACCGCGTTCATTCCCGGCATGAGCGTCTGTCCCAGCAGGAACGTCGCCTTGTAAAGCGCGACAAAAGAGACGCCAGTGGTGAGCAGCAAGGTGTCGTCGGCCCCAGCCGCCGCGCCGACTTGGTGCACGGTGGCGAGCGAGAGCAGGCTTACAACACCCATCAGGATCAAGCCGGCTTCAATGACGCGGGTGGTAACAAAGCCGAGCGCGAAGGCCTCGTTCTGCCGCTTGACGACAGGGAACAATGCCAGGGCGGTGCCGACGCCAGCCAACGCGACGATCACCTCAAGGAGGGTGCCCCAGCGCAAACCGCTGTCGCTGCCTGAACTCAGGATGTAGCCGGCATCGTTCAACACCGGGCCGTACAGGGTCAGCGTGCCGACCGCAATAAAGGTGATCAGGTAGAACACGCCGGCCACGAACGCGGTCTTGCGCATCGTGTCCCAGGGCATGCGTGTGGGAGCGTTGGTCATCAGGTCTCCAAGACTCTTCCGGGCTCGCCAGCCCGTTACTCGAAGAGCTCAGATCCTGCACACGAGGATGACCCCTGCCAGGGATCGCATGTAGCCGGTTGGGGAAGGGCCCAACGTAAGCGCTCTCGCCACCGAGTGTGCGCTCCCCTCGGCCGTCCGTCAAAGAACGCCGTCGGCGTGCCTCGGCGCGCGGTACAGATCCCTGGTCACCCAGTCGGCTCGTCGCGACCGGAGGGCCAGAGCCATGCCGCGAACAACGAGGCGACGGCCGTGAGGGCAACCACCGCAACTGCCCCGACGAGGGCGAGACCCTCCACGTTCGCCTCGGTCTCCTCGACCCGCCGGAGCGAACGACCGGCGAGGACCGTGCCGCCCGCCCAGCGAAGAACCACGATCGCGCTCCGGACGCCAGCTCGCGGCTGCCATGTCACCCGATCGATCCCCGACTGGGAGGCCGTCGCCAGCACCCCTTGCGGAGGGTGTGGCGCCTTGCCATCGAGTTCCCCATTCGTCGCGAGGACGGTCCCCTCGGAGTCGTAGATCGCGAGGAACGGCGCGAGGCTCGCGGCGAGGTCGACCGTCGGGCCGTCTGCGACCGCGGCCGGCGCATCCCCAGCGTCCAATCGGGCCACGGCATCCTCGGCGAGTTGATGCTGCGGATCGTCGGCACCCTGGCGGAGATCTTGTTGGACCACGACCACCAGCACGAGACAAGCGAGTACAGCGACCGAGGCGCTCGGAAGGAAGAACGCGAAGAATCGGCGCCGGCTCACGAAGCCCGTCGGGGAGACTCGTCCTCGGTCATCTGCCGCGACCGTACATCGCCATCCGCCCAAGCGCGCTGGTCCTTCGCGGTGAAGCACGTGGTTAGGCAGGCTAGCCTCGGCCGTCGTCGCGTCCAAACAAAGCCCCGGTATGCGTTCCCCCCACGGGAACCGCATACCGGGGCGTCGTTGCGGGACGGGGACCCCGCACCTTTGACAACGAGGCCAGGGGTGGTGCGTTAGGGCAACGGTCCGACCTGCGGACGCGTCACGTGCACATCGGCGTGAAGACCATTCCAACGATGCCCGCGGTAAATGCCCACCCGACCGACGCGACGTCCCCGCCGTGGCCTCGACGGCATCATAGACACGCCATGGACCACGACGACCACCACCAGACCCACGAGGCCCATTCGGCTCCAGCCGAGGAGGCGCCACAGAGCCGCCCGACTCCGCACGGCGACCACCACGCTTCCGGCAGTCACGCGGGCCACGATCGCCATGAAGGCCACTCGGTCGCGATGTTCCGAGACAAGTTCTGGCTTTCGCTTGCGCTGACGATCCCCGTCCTTCTCCTGAGCCCGGACATCCAGGAGTGGTTCGGGTACAGGGTGCCGTCGTTCCCTGGCGAGCAGTACGCAGCCGCGATACTCGGCACGATCGTCTTTCTGTATGGCGGGCTGGTCTTCCTGAGGGGCGCGCGGGGCGAGCTCGCCGACCGCAAGCCCGGGATGATGACCCTGATCTCGCTCGCGATCGTTGTCGCGTTCATCACTTCCTGGGCTGGGACGCTTGGCCTTTTCGATGTCGAGATCTGGTGGGAGTTGGCGACGCTCATCACGATCATGCTGCTCGGGCACTGGCTCGAGATGCGCTCGATCGCCCAGGCTCGTGGCGCCCTCACAGCGCTAGCGGAGCTGCTCCCCGATACCGCCGAGCGTGTCACGAGCGACGGAACCGAAGAGGTCCCAATCGCGGCACTGCGACTTGATGATGTCGTTCTCGTCAGGCCTGGCGCCCGCGTTCCAGCGGACGGGATCGTCGTGGACGGCGCGGCCGATGTCGATGAGTCGATGATCACCGGCGAATCTCGTGCAGTCCCGAAGGACGCACGCGATGAGGTCATCGCCGGTAGCGTGGCCGCTGGGGGATCAGTGCGCGTCCGGGTGACCGCAGTCGGCGATGCCACCGCGCTGTCGGGGATCATGCGGCTGGTCGCGGACGCCCAAGCCTCCGCGTCACGGGCCCAAGCGTTGGCGGATCGAGCAGCCGCGCTGCTCTTCTACATCGCCCTGGCCGCGGGTGCGCTGACCCTCGTCGTGTGGTGGCTGCTGGGAGACCCAGAAGGTGCGCTGATCCGCACCGCGACCGTGCTCGTGATCGCATGCCCCCACGCGCTCGGCCTCGCGATCCCGCTGGTGATCGCGATCTCCACCTCACTCGGTGCACGAAACGGCCTACTCGTCAAGGACCGCCTAGCCCTCGAACGCGCGCGGACCCTCGACACCGTCATCTTCGACAAGACGGGGACACTGACGAAGGGTGAGCCGGTCCTCGTCGACGTTGCGGCTGGCTCAGCCGACATCGAACGCGTGCTCGGTCTCGCCGCGTCGGTCGAGGCCGACTCGGAGCATCCGGTCGCCAGGGCGATCGTCGAGGGCGCGCGACAGCGAGGCGTCGAGACGCGACCAGCGACCGACTTCGAGGCTCTGGCCGGCCGAGGCGCCCACGCCAAGGTCCATGGACACGACGTCTTCGTCGGCGGGCCTCGGTTAGTCCGGGAACAGGGCCTGTCGCCACATGCCCAGGCCGCTGAGTGGGACCAGCGGGGCCGGACAGTCCTTCATGTCATCGTCGACGGCGCCGTCGCCGGCATCGTGGCCATGGAGGACGAGATCCGGCCGGAGTCGAGGGAGGCGATCGACGACCTCCATCGCCTCGGTATCAGCGTCGCCATGATCACCGGCGACTCGGAGGCAGTCGCCGCCTCTGTCGGCAAGCAGCTCGGCATCGACGAGGTCGCCGCACAGGTCCTACCCGCCGACAAGGCCGATGCGGTCCGCCGCTTCCAGGAGGGCGGCCGGAAGGTTGCGATGGTCGGCGACGGGGTCAACGACGCTCCCGCACTCGCGACGGCGGATGTGGGGATCGCGATCGGCGCCGGCACCGATGTTGCAGTCGAGTCGGCTGGCATCGTCCTGGTACGGAGCGATCCCCGAGACGTCGTAGGCGCGATCGAACTCTCCCGCGCCACCTACCAAAAGATGGTCCAGAACCTCGTCTGGGCGACCGGCTATAACGTCGTCGCCATCCCGATCGCGGCGGGCATCCTTGTCCCGTGGGGCATCGACCTGCCGATGGCCGGCGGTGCCATCGCGATGAGCCTGTCGACGATCGTGGTCGCCATCAATGCCCAGCTTCTACGTCGCACTCGCCTTCGCCGGGAAAACCCGCCGGCCACACCGCAGCTAGCGCCGGCGTAGCTCGAAGACCAGCTCGTCACTTCGCGCCAAGCGCGCGGCGCTCTGCGTGCCCCTGGGGGCATACTGCCGACCTCGTGCCTGCATCCGCGCTGAGCTCCGGCCGGCCCCTCACGCTCGTCGTCGCAGGTTCGCTCGTGGTCGGCTTCCTCCTGGCGGTCTTGTTCGTGGTCGGCCCGCTCTCAGGAGCGACCGAGTCCGTGATCACTGGGTCGGTCCTCGTTGCGTTCGGGATCGGTTGGCTCCTCCTCGGCGCGCTTTCGATCCGATACACAGCCAGTCCGCAGCGCTGGGCCTTCGTGCCAGGGGCGGCGATGGGACTCGTCGGCTTGGCCCTAGTGGTCTTTGCCCCTCGTGCCCCGACCATGGATGTCCTCAGCTGGCTGTGGCCGCCGGCGCTCCTCGTCCTTGCCGTCTGGATCTTCGTTCGGGTCCGCCGAGAGCTGCCCGGTCGTGCCAAGTGGCTCGTTTATCCCGTCGTCGTCGTCCTTGGGGCGTTAGCGGTCGGCGGCGCGTTCGAGACCTTGTCGGCGGCCCGCGACAGTGCCACCTATCCGATGACCGGCCAGCTGGTGGATGTCGGCGGGCGGCGCTTGCACATCGAGTGCGCCGGTACGGGTGATCCGACGGTCGTGCTCGAGTCCGGGCTGAGCGAGGGTTCGCCGTACTGGGGTCGGATCGCCCCGGCCGTAAGCAGCAGCACTCGCGTGTGCGTCTACGACCGTGCGGGCCGTGGTGGTAGCGACGACGCGGGTGCGCCACAGGACGGGCTGGCGGTCGCGACGGATCTCCATGCGCTGCTCGAGAACGCCGGGGTCTCACGGCCCATCGTGCTGGTCGGGCATTCGACGGGCGGGCCCTACGTTAGGGTGTTTGCCCAGCAGTATCCGGATGATGTCGCAGGGATGGTCCTGCTTGATGCGCAGCCCGCCGACGCATTCACGGCCTTGCCGACCTTCCCATCCGCCTACTCCTCCATCCGGTTGACCACGGCCCTACTCCCGTCGATCGCGCGGCTCGGCCTGTATCGGGTGATCCTTGCGATGCTGCCGTCCGATCTGCCGGCTCCATACGGTGATATCGAGTCGGCTCAGCAGTCAACTCCGCTCGCCATGTCGGGCCAACGCGACGAATTCGCTGTCCTGCCATCAACCCTCTCCCAAGCCGAGGCGCTGACCTCGCTCGGTGACAAGCCGCTCGTCGTGGTGAGCGCGACGGTGGACACGCAGGAAGGGTGGCCCGAGGCGCAGAAGACGATGGTCAGCCTGTCCTCGAATGCTGATCACCGCCTCGCGTCCGGGCAGGATCACGGCTCGCTGATCGTGAGCGAGGAAGGAGCCGCCATATCCGCGAAGGCGATCGACGATGTGGTCGCCGCTGTGCGGACAGGCGGGCCGGTCGCGAAGTAACCGGTCGACCTTCACGCATGCCGTTTGGGGAACACGAGCGCGGATGCTTGATCGCCGTGCAGGACCGCGTGACGCTCAAGCGCCTCGGCGACGCGCAGGATGGCGGCCGAATAGCGCGTGACCAAACCTTGCGGCTCGATGCGGAGCATCTCGAAGTAGTGCGCCGCGGCCATGTCCGGCCCGGCGAACGCCTTCGCGAGGGAGCCTATGGAGACCGGATCTCATGGCAGCCTTCGACCGGGCAAATGAGTCGAACGATAAGGCTGCCGCAAGTGTGGACGGCATCCTGACCCGCCACAAGAGAGCTTCGGGCGCCTGAAAGGTGGTACGACGGGTGGTACAGGCCACAAAGAGACCCCCGGCGGGACGAACGCCGGGGGTCGTTTCGTGCGTAAAGTCGGTGGTGAGCCCGGAAGGACTTGAACCTTCAACCCGCTGATTAAGAGTCAGCTGCTCTGCCATTGAGCTACGGGCCCACGGGGCGTGGATGATACACCGACCTCGACGCCCAAGGTCCTCGGCGCTAGCCTGCGGCGAGCTGGTGGGAATACCCACTGGGGTTCGAGGGACGCCGAGTCGTGCCTGCCGGCCCGCACGCGCTGACGAGTGGCGATGTCGGAGTCGCGGCCGCTCCATGACCGCCCGACCCGCCTAGCCGCGATCCGTACCGCCTAGCTGCTGACATACAACGCCCCGGCGTACCTGTCTGACGCCGGGGCCTCATCCACGCTAGCGATGGACCCGGTGCGAGTGGTCACCGATAGACTTTTGGCGTGACGGATCTCGACCCGGAGCGGCTTGCCAGCGCGACCATGACGGCCGCTGACGTCTCGACGGCTGCGTTGTCAGCGGACGAGCTCGATCGCCTCCGAGCGGGTCTCGATCCGGCGTGGCGCGTCGCCGACGGCCGCCTCGTCCGCGAGTTCCGCTTCGCCACATTCGCCGCTGCGTTCGGCCTCGCGACGCGCGTCGCGCTCCTCGCCGAAAGCGCGAACCATCACCCGACCATGACGTTGTCCTGGGGCCGCCTCGAGGTCGCCTGGTCGACGGATGCGATCGGCGGCCTCAGCGCCAACGACCTGATCATGGCGGCAAAGGTCGACCGTCTCGTCTCCCGAGGACTGAACCTCAAGGACGGCTGAGCGCCACCAGCAATCGATCGATGAATGGGTGCTGCGTCTCCTTCAGCGGCACGCGCGCGTCGTCGGGTGAGAACCACTCGACGCGGTCGATCTCGGGGATCGTGATGTAACGCCCGGAGCCCGGCGGCCAGGCGAACTGGAACGTGTTGCTGTGGGCCGTCGCCGGGTCGAGGTCACCCTCGAGCGCCCACGCGACGACGACCTTGCCACCCTTCTGGGTGATCTCGCCGAGCTCGATCGAAGCGCCGTCCGGCGCGGGATGCCCGGTCTCCTCCTCGAACTCGCGACGGGCGACGTCCCACGGCTCCTCGCCCTCCTCGATCTCGCCCTTCGGGATCGACCAGGCTCCGGCGTGGCGCTTCGCCCAGACGGGGCCGCCCGGATGCGCGAGCAGGACCTCGATGCCACCGTTGGCGGCGCGATAGAGCAGGATGCCGGCGCTGCGCCGCGATCCCTTCGCCATCGACCCGGCCTACGCCTGGTTGTCGATCTGGGCCCTCTGCAGCCGGCCGCTGAAGTCGACGTAGATCGACTTCCACTCGGTGTACGTGTCGAGCGCGATGTTGCCTGCCTCGCGGTGGCCGTTGCCGGTCTCCTTCCAGCCGCCGAACGGCAGGTGGACCTCGGCACCGGTCGTGCCGGCGTTAACGTAGACGATGCCGGTCTCGAAGTCGCGCATCGCCCGGAACGCCATGTTCACGTCGCTCGTGAAGATGCTCGACGAGAGCCCGTAGCGCGTCTGGTTAAGGGCCATCATCGCCTCGTTGTAATCGGCGACGGGGATGATCGACAGCACCGGGCCGAAGATCTCCTCCTGCCCGATGCGGTCCATCGGGCTCACGCCCGCGAAGATCGTGGGCTCGAAGAAGTGCCCGTCTCCGAGCGGCCCGTCGGTCGCACGGCCTCCGCCCATGACGAGCTCGCCCTCTGACCGACCGATATCGATGTACGACGCCACCTTGTCGACAGCCGGCGCATTGACCAGCGGCCCGACGTCGGTCGCGGGGTCGAGACCGTCCCCGAGGCGCAGCTTCTTCGCCCGCGATTCGAGGCGCTGGAGCAGCCCGTCCACGACCGGGCGCTCGACGATGACGCGGGATGCCGCCGTGCAGCGCTGGCCCGTCGTTCCGAACGCACTCCAGAGGATGCCGTCGGTGGCCAGGTCGAGATCCGCGTCGGCCAGGACGACGACGCCGTTCTTGCCGCCGAGCTCGAGCGAGAGCCGCTTGAGACGCTCACCTGCCCGCAGCGCGATCGACTTGCCTGTCACGGAAGATCCGGTGAACGAGATCACCCCGATGTCGGGGTTCTCGACGATCGCGTCACCGACCTCGCGGCCCGTGCCGGTCACGAGGTTCACGACGCCCGGCGGGATGCCGGCCTCCGCGAGCAGCTCGACGAGGAGCGTCGCGCAGTGGGGTGTGTCGCTCGACGGCTTGAAGACGACGACGTTACCGGTGACGAGCGCCGGCATCATCTTCCAGCACGGGATCGCCATCGGGAAGTTCCATGGCGTGATGATCCCGGCGAACCCGATCGGCTGGCGGATGCTCATCGCCCACTTGTCCGGCAGCTCGGACGGCACGGTGTCGCCATGCATCCGGCGTCCCTCGCCGGCCATCAGGAAGGCGATATCGATGCCCTCCTGGACGTCGCCACGAGCTTCGGCGATGACCTTGCCCATCTCGCGGGTCATCGCCTGGGACAGGCGCTCCTTGTTGTCGGCCATCAGCTGCGCGAAGCGGAACAGGATCTCGCCACGCTTCGGCGCGGGCGTCCGCTGCCACATCGGCCGGGCAGCCCACGCGGCGCTGACAGCCATCGCGACATCGGCCTTCGTGCCCTGCTGGAACCGGCCGATGACGTCGTTCCGGTTCGCCGGGTTGCGGCTCTCGAACGTCTCGCCGCTGGTGGAATCGCACCACTCACCGGCGATGTAGTGGCGGTAGGTGGGGGTTTCGACGGCGACCTCGGTCATGGCCGCGAGTGTACCGCTCGACCTCGGCCTCGACGCTGAGGCGGCGGTTTCGCGCTGTTATGTCAACATTGACATAGTGACGGATGGTGGTCAGAGTCGTGACATGCGGCCGACATCGCGTCGCCCACACCGGATCGCTCGCACGCTCG
>DATNFQ010000077.1:0-2104 GCA_035606295.1 Patescibacteria group bacterium | reverse complement strand
GCGCCGCCGCTCGGGGTGCACGCCTTTCCGGCGGCATTCGTGACGTTCCAGGTGGCCAGGAAGTCGTACGCCTTGTGTCCTCCAGCGGTGAAGTCGTAATCGATATGGATGGAGTGACTGCCGGCTTTGAGTCCCTCCATGGCAAGCCGGAACGGCACGATCCCGCCCTCGGGGTAGCGGCTGTTGTTGCCGTTGAGATTGCCGTTCTGCCAGGCCTTGTCGGTGCTCGCCCACTGGTCGAGGTTGACCGTGGTGGCGGCTCTGACGAACGTGGGCGCGACCAACCCGAGGCCGACGAGCATCGACGCGACGATGAAGCGCATCCCGATCCGGTGGCGTCCCGACATGACCGGCTCCCCGATGACTGCAGAGGCCGAGTCTCGGGCGGGGGTGGGTCACGTTGTCGAGTAGCACAGGGGTCCCGGCGCGCCAGCCCCGGATGCCACACGACCGCAGCAGAGGTCAGCGTCGGGTGGTGCGTGGTCCATTTCCGCGGTGTGGTCGCGCACCAAGATGGGGGTGGGCGAGCGATCGCGGGCCGGCCGGCGGGCGTGGTCGCCAGCGCCGCGAGGCGTCAGATCTGGACGCCGAGGACCGGTAGGACCTGGCGGAGCCACATCGCGGCGGCGAGCCCGCATGCGGCGATGGCAAGCATCAGGGCGACAGCGCTTTCGAAGCGGACGCGTCGGTTGCGGCGTCGGGCTCCCTTGCCGTCATCCCAGTACGGATCGTGTCGATCGGCTCTGGCGACCATGGCTCCTCCGTGGGGGTTCCGGGGGTGGCCATGGTCGCCCACATCGGGTACCGCTGACCACCCTGACATCTCGGCCAGTACCGCGGTACGTCTGCTTGCGGTCGCTTCCGAGCGGTGACTTCGGCGCCCGGCCCCGAACCTACCGGAACGCCGGGATGACGTCTTTGCCGTACGCCTCGACCTGCTGCTCCTCGTCCCCGTTCATCAAGTAGAGGTTGAACTGGTCGACGCCGGCGTCGGCGAGCTCGCGCAGCTTGGCCACGTGCTCGTCCGTGGAGCCGAGGATGCAGAACCGGTCGGTGACCTCGTCGCCGACGAACGCTGCGTTCGACGATCCGACCTCTGCATGGTGGTGGTAGTCGTAGCCGGTCCGGTCGGTGATGTAACCGGTCAGTGCCTCGGGCAGCTCCTCGCGCGGGTACTTGTTCACGAGATCGACGACGTGGTTCGACACGAGTGCCGGGAACCAGCGCGTTCGCTCATGTCCGACATCGCGCGGACCGACATGTGCCGGTGCGGCGGATTGCACCTTGACCGAACCGCGTTCTCGTCCCGCGGCCGCCTCCGCGTCCCGTACCTGCCCGACGAACCAGCGCACCAGGTCGGGGTCGGCGAGCTGGAGGATGATCCCGTCGGCGACCCGTCCGGTCATCGCGATCGCCATCGGCCCGTACCCCGCGACCCACACCGGCAGGGTCCAGCCGCGCGTCCACGGGAAGACGAGGTCCGTGCCCTCGTACGTGATCGAGCCACCGGCCACGAGCGTCCGGATGACGCGGATCGCCTCCTCGGTGTTGGCCATCGTGATCGGTGGCTTCCCGAGGACGCGACGCGCCGAATCGCCGCGGCCGATGCCGAGATCCATCCGGCCGTCGCTGATCTCGTCGAGCACGGCCAGTGACGACGCTGTCACCGACGGCTCGCGGGTCCCCGGGTTCGTGACACAAGTCCCGAGACGGAGTCGCGACGTCACCCCGGCCATGAGCGTCAGCAGCGGATACGGATCGCGCCAGAGGACGTGGCTGTCGAACAGCCAGCCGTGGTCGAAGCCGGCTTCCTCGGCCTGTCGTGTCAGGGCAAGCGTTCGCTCGAGCGTGTGTTCTGGCTTGAGCGTGAACCCGAACTGCATGACCGCCCCTCCCGGAAACGGAGCGGCTCGGCTGTCCTCCTCCAGACAGCCGAGCCGGCGCGGATGATAGCGCCTATGGGCGTGTCAAGTCGTCGTACGCGTCCGGCCGTCGATCGCGGTAGAACTGCCACGTGTTGCGGACCTCGGCGATCTTGTCGAGGTCAAGATCGCGGACGATCAGCTCCTCGTCGTGCGCATCGCCGACGTCGCCGACGAACTGC
>DATNFQ010000076.1:0-18124 GCA_035606295.1 Patescibacteria group bacterium | reverse complement strand
CGAGGCGGCCGGCGATCCGAAGCGTCCCACCGTGGGATACTCGGAGGGTGCCTGACCTCGGCCTTCTGGGCTGGATCGTCGTCGGCCTCATCGCCGGTGCCCTGTCCGGGGCGGTCGTGGGCGGTCGCACGGCGCGTGGCTGTCTCCCCAATATCGTCATCGGCATCGTCGGTGGCGTCGTGGGTGGCTGGCTCGCTCAACAGCTCGGTTTCGGCCCGACCAACGGACTCATCGCCGCGATCGTCGTGGCGACGCTCGGGTCGATCCTGGTCCGATTGGTGATCGGCGCAGTGGAGGATCGCGGTTGACGGACTCGCCCCCGGCTGACGCGCCGCCCGAACCGACGCCTCCCGTCGCCCGGCCCTATTCCCCTGGGCTCGAAGGCGTCGTCGCCGGCGAGACGAGCCTCTCGTACATCGATGGTGCCGCGGGGCGGCTGCTGTATCGCGGCTACCGCATCGGCGACCTCGTGGAACGCGGTACGTACGCGGCGGTCGCGAACCTGCTCTGGACGGGCGAGTGGGATGCCTCGCACCGACTACCGACCGCAGCGATCCCGCCGCCGGTCATGTCCGTCCTCCGGGCGGTCCCGTCGAACGCCAAGCCGATGGACGCGCTGCGGACCGCTGTGTCCGCGTGGGGTTCGACCCAGGACCTGCCGTGGCCACCGACCGTCGAGCAGGCACGGGCGCTGACGGCGTTCTCACCGTCGGCGTTGGCGGCCTTCGCGCGGCTGCGATCAGGGAACGAGCCGGTCGAACCGGACCCGACGCTGGATCTGACGACCGGATTCCTGTATCAGCTCACCGGAGAGCGTCCCGATCCAGGGACCGCCCGAGCGCTGGACGCGTACTTCATCGTCGGCGCGGAGCACGGCTTCAATGCATCGACCTTCACGGCCCGGGTCATCACCTCGACCCGCTCCGACGTCGCATCGGCGGTCGTCGGGGCGATCGGGACGATGAAAGGTCCGCTCCACGGCGGCGCCCCGACCGAGGTGGTCGACCAGCTCGCGAAGGTCGGCTCCGTCGAGCATGCCGAGGAGTGGGTGCGGGGCGCGCTGGCGCGGGGCGAGCGGCTGATGGGCTTCGGTCACCGGGTGTACCGCGCCTACGATCCTCGCGCTGCCGCGCTCCGCAAGGTCGCCGAGGGTATGGAGCACAAGCCCGATTGGCTCCAGATGGCGATCGAGGTCGAGGACGTCGCGCTCCGCGTCCTCGCCGAGAAGCACCCGGAGCGTCCGCTTCGCACGAACGTCGAGTACTACGCGGCGCCGGTGCTCATGGGCGTCGGGCTCGCCCCTGACCTCTTCCCGGCGACGTTCTCGTTGGCCCGCCATGCCGGTTGGACGGCCCACGCCCTCGAGCAGGCTGCCAACAACCGGCTCATCCGGCCGGACGTCAACTACGTCGGCCCCGAGGAGCGCGACCTCCCCGGTTGACATCGGCTAGGCCGGCACCGTGCCCAGCACGGCTTTCGGGTGCCGCTCCGTCACGCGCTCGGCGATCCGGTCGACGACGAAGCGCGCGTCGCGCCCGGCGCCGAACACATTCATCGACCCGAACGCCCACTGGAACGGGATGCCGAGGAAATAGAGGCCCGCGGCCGCGGTCGAGACGCCCCGGGGACCGACCGGCCACCCATCCTCGCCGACGAAGCCGGGCACGTCGATGAGCCCGTAGTCCGGCAGGAAACCGGTCGCCCAGATCACGTTGGCGACATCGAGCACCCGACCGTCCGCCAGCATCGGCTTGCCATCCGCGACACCTGTCGCCCTGGCGTCGTATCGGATCACGCCGGCCGCCTGCAGGTCACCGCTCCGGACGCGCAGCAGTGGGGCGCCGCCCTTTCTGATGTGCGGGGCCATCCGACGCCCCATGGGCGTGCCCAGCGTGAAGACGCGGGTTGCCAGGAAGCGCACGACGAGCCAGCCCAGCAGCGATCGCTTCGTATCGGTGACGTTGATCGGGAATTGGCCCGCCGCCGTGCCGGACAGGTAGGTCGGACGCGTCTGCGACAGCTCGACTGCGATGTCGGCGCCCGAATGGCTGAGGCCGACCACGAGGACCGGTCCGTCCCGGAGCTGGGACGGGTTCCGGTACTCGGTCGAATGGAGCTGACGGATCGACGCGTCGAGCGAGTCCGCGATCGCTGGCACCCGCGGCTCGCGGAAGGCGCCGGTCGCCACGATGACCTGATCGGCCCTGATGCGCCGCGAACCGGCCGCGATCTCGAACGATCCGTCCTCGGCCAGGCTCACGTGCTCGACGGTCGTAGCGCTCTCGATCGGGAACCCGAACCGATGCGCATATGCCTCGAGGTATCCGCCCATCTCCCGGGCCGAGGGAAAGTGGAACGGAGATGCGGGGAAGGCCATACCGGGCAGACCATCGACCTTCGCCGGGCTGAAGAGCCGCAGCGAGTCCCAGTGGTTCCGCCAGTGGTCGCCGACGCGCTCGTCCGCATCAAGGATCAGGAACGGCAGGCCACGCTTCGCCAGGTGATAGGCCGCAGCAAGTCCGGTCTGGCCGGCACCGATGATCACGGTCCCCGTGCGAGTCTCGTATTCGTTGGTCATGACACACCTCGTCGGATCTCGGAGGCGATCAGCGGAGTGCCGATCGCCTCCATCGACGCTAGGTCGTGTGCGGTCGCGCGCGCATCCGTGGAACTACCCAAACCGCGCGTCGAGGTCCGATGGGTACCTCGCGGCCGGTCGACGGCGTCAGGCGAGGTCGTGTTCGACGGCGAACGCCGTCGCGGATGCGCGCGACGAGACCGCGAGCTTGGCGAAGATGTTGCTCACGTGACGATCGATGGTCCGCTCGCTGAGTCCGAGCTCGGCTGCGATCGCCCGATTGGTCTGCCCGGCGGCCACCATCCGCAACACCTCGACCTCGCGGGCCGATAGGCCGCCCGGCAGACTGGCCCCGCGGTCGGCGATCCGTTCCACTCGGTGGATGTCCGGCTCAGCACCGAGATCTCGGAACGTCCGCAAGGCAGCATCGAAGTCGAGTGCTGCGCCATCGCCATCGCCGAGGGCCAGCAGCACCTGGCCGAGCGCCGCCCTGACCCTTGCGAGGTCGTACGGCGCGTCGAGCTCCTGCCAGATCGTCTCGGCGGTCCGGAGTCGAGCGAGGGCGGCTTTGCCGTCACCGTCCGCGATCAGGACTTCGGCGTCGAGCCGCGCAAGGGTCGCCTCGAGGAGCGGGGCGGGTCGCGCTTCCTGCGACGCCGCCAGCGAGGCGACCGCATCACGTGCCCGGCCTCGATCCCCCATCGCGAGCGCGATCTCAGCCAGCGCGGGCAACACCTTGACGCGCGCGATGTCGTCGGCCGCTTCATCGAGTGCTCGCTCGATCATCGTCCGTGCCGCATCGGCCCGACCGCGTGCGAGCAGGAGGAGTGCCAGACCTGGCTCCGGCCGGCGACCCCAGCGGCTGCCTTCGCGGTACGCCGCGTCCGCGGCGGCGAACTCGCCCCGCAGTCGATGCAGCTCACCCTGTTCGTAGTACGCCTCGCCCACCGCCGGTGTCGGCGGCGGTCGGAGGAGCCACTCCTGGGCCTGTCGCGCCTCCTCGAACGCTCCCGACCAATCGCCGTGGAAGCGCATCAGCGCACTGCGATAGACGAGGCATCGTCCGCGGAACGGGAGACGGTCGGACTCGCGGGCGCTCCAGTCATCAAGGGCATGCGTCCAGTCCTGCGCCCGGCGGAGATCGAACAAGTCGTTGAACGCCTCGATCGCGCCGCAGTAGACGATCCCGGTCGCGAGCGGCGAGAGTTCGCCGGAGGTCACGGCGACCATCGCGTCATCGAGGAGCGCGACCCCTTTGGCGACCTCGCCTAGCCCGACCAACGCTCGGCCGCGCCCGAGACGCGCCATCGCACCAAGATCCGCATCGCCGAACCGGTCGGCATACACGCTGGCTCGCTCGAATGCCTGGAGCGCGGCGCCGGCATCGGCTTCGACGAGGCGGATGCCGTCGGGGATCGCCAGGTAGCCCCACGTGACGGTGTCGAGGTCGTGCTCGCTCAGCAGGTGGGCCGATCGACCGAGCCACCCGCCGCCCTGCGTCATCTCGCCGCGCTGGAGGAGCGACATGCCGATCCAGAAGGCCGTTCGCGCCGCGCGGGCGTAGTCGCCATCCCGCACCGCCGAGCGGTGGATCCTTCCTGCCAGCTCGGTCGCTGCGTCGTCGTGTCCCGAGTACTGGGCGGCGAACCCTGCCAGCTCCAGGTCATCGACATCGAGCGGCGCTACGCGATCCGCCTCGGAGAGCAGGTCGAAGGCCTCGGACCATGCCCTCCGCGCGAACGCCTCGCGACCGCGTTCGATCCGGTCTTCCGTCATGGACGCTCCAGCCTACGCCCCGGGCTCGGCGGACAGCCCGCCCTAGAGCCAGCCGCGCCGCCGGAACAGGATCACAAGGGCGACGAGCAGGACCGCCATAAGGGACAGGATCAGGTAGAACGTGATCGACTCCCCTTCTCCGGGGAACTGCACGTTCATCCCGAAGACGCTCGCGATGAGCGTCAACGGCAGCAGCACGACGCTCGCCGCGGTGAGGATGCGGAACGAGTCATTCAGCTGGTGCGACAGCACCGCTTCGTTCGTCGACTCCAGGCCCTCGATGACCTCCTTGTAGTTCTCGAGCGTGTCCCAGATCCGCTCGGCGGCGTCGGAGATGTCGTCGAAGTAGATCTCGAGCTCTTCCTGGAGGTAGCGCTGCTTCGTCCGCTCGAGGTCGCGCAGCACCGCTCGCTGCGGCCGCACGATCTTGCGGAAGTTGATGATCTCCTGCTTCGTGTCCGAGAGTTCACGGACGATCTCGGACGAGCGCCCCTCGAAGATGTCGTCCTCGAGGCGCTCCAGCTTGAGCGCGGTCTTGCGCAGCATCGGGAACGACGCGTCGACACCCGTGTCGACGATCTTGTACAGCAGGTAGCCGGTGCCCTTCGAGAAGACCTCCTCGCGCAGGTCGTCCTTCTCGCGATACCGCTCGAACATGGCCGACAGCGGGGGCAGCGGCATGTTCGGCATCGTGACGAGGTAATCGGGCCCCATGAACAGGTCGAGCTCGGCCGTCAGGATCCGGTTGGTGTCCTTGTCGAAGAGGGGGAAGTGCAGCACGATGAAGACGTAGTCGTCGTACTGGTCGAGCTTCGGGCGCTGGTTGCGCGAGAAGACGTCCTCGTAGTCGAGCGGGTGGAAATCGAAGTGCTCTTCCAGCCAATCCCGGTCGGCCGTGCGCGGCGATTCGATGTGGATCCAGCGGATGCCCGACGCCTCGATGATCTCGGGGTCCGCGACCATCTCCGGCAGCACGACGTCGGCCTCGCCGACCATGCGTCGGCGCGGGCGCGGCAGGGGACGAGGGAAGGGCAGGTTGGGCACGGCGGAATGGTACGGCACAGGGTGTGGTGACCGGACGCATCACCCAGGACCTGGCAGGGCGCGTCGAGGCACGATTCGGCGAGCGAACGAGGCGTCTCGGACGGTGGTTGGACGACCACCCGTGGGTCGGTCCGGGGCTCGCCGCGATCGCCTGGTTGGTCATCGTCCTGTTGTCATCGCCGTGGGGCCGACTGTGGGGCACCGGCCAGGACGCCTATTGCTATTGGTTCCCCTCGCTCGATGATCCGTACGCGCGGTCGGATTGGACGGACCCGATCGCGTACGTCTATTCGCCGGCCTTCTTGCAGGTCCTCCAACCGATCCGGATCCTGCCGTGGCAGGCGTTCATGGCGGCCTGGACGTTGATCCTGCTCGGCGCGCTCATCGTCCTGACAGGGCGGCGATGGCTTGCCGTCGGTGTCGTGCTCGCACTGATGGAGCTCGCCGGCGGCAACATCCACCTGCTGCTCGCCGCGGCGATCGTGCTCGGGTTCCGCTGGCCGTGGACGTGGTCGCTCGTCCTGCTGACGAAGATCACGCCGGGGATCGGGCTGCTCTGGTTCGTGGTCCGACAGGAGTGGCGCAACCTCGCCATCGCCCTGGGAGGGACAGCGGCGATCGTGGCAGTCTCGTTCCTGTTGCTGCCCGATGCGTGGTTCGGTTGGGCCGAGGTCCTCAGCCGGGTCGCCGGACGCGACGGCACGTGGGCAGCCGTGCCGATCCCGTTCGTCCTGCGCTTCCCGGTCGCGGTCGTCCTCGTCGTGTGGGGCGCGTGGACCGGCCGACGATGGACGGTCCCGGTCGCCGGGATGCTCGCGTTGCCGGCGCTCTGGTACGGCGGGCTGTCGATGCTGCTGGCGGTCATCGCGGTCAAGGAGAACGTGGCGCCCGCTCCGCCGCTGCCGGGCTGGCTCGGCAAGCGCTTCGGACAGCTGGCGTCGACCTAGTCAGTAGCGGAGACGCGGGGCCTGCACCCGCAGACCTGGCGTGTTTTGTGGCGAGTCCGAGTCAGTCGGCCGTGACGGCAGTCAGGTTGATCGCCAGCTTGGCTCCGGGCTTCGGCAGTTCGCGCACACCGATGACCGAGCGACCCGGCGGTGCCGGCCCATCGCCTCGACGTAGGCGGACGCCGCCCGTGGTTTGACCGCGCCCGATGTGAACCGTTGGGCGCAGATCGGCGTATAGATGGCGAGAGCTCGCCCCTCCGCGCGCCGACGGTCCTCCTGGGGGAAGGCCGTCGGCGCCTCCGTTTTGCGACGGTCGATGGGCGGCGCGGCCTACGAGGCGGTCGAGGCCGGCGATGAGGCCCGCGATCCTCGGGCCGCACGCGTCGCGATCACCACGGCTCCTGTGTAGAACACCGCGGCGCCGAGCAGGAACGGACCCGGGATCCCACCGACCACGACGACCACCGCGCCGAGTGCCGGCCCGATGATCCCAGCCGCATAGAGCGGCAGGTAGACGAGGTTGAGGGTCGACGAGCGCCGGTCGGCTGGGACCTCGGTCGAGAGCAGGCCGAAGACCATCGCGCTCACCGTGGAGGTCGCCGCCGCCATCCCGACGGCGAGTGCTGCGAGGGTCCCGACAGTCGGCACGAATGGCATCAACGCGAGCACGGTCCCACCCAGCGCCAGGGCACCGACCAACACGTGCCGGAACCCCAGGCGATCCCCGAGCCAGCCGCCGAGTGGCGCCATGAGCCCGCCGACGAGGGCCGCCGTTCCCATCACGAGGCCGATCGCCGAGGCGAGCCCGGCGCCGGTGCCGGCCACGCCCTCGACGACGACCGGCACATAGGGGCGGCTCATCTGGTTGGCCAGGAACGACACGCCGAAGATCAGGAAGATGCGGCGGACGGACGCATCGCTCAGGACGCTCCGAAGGGCACCGAAGGCAAGGGTCAGGACGCGTCCCTCCGGCACCACTGACGGCCGGACCTCGCGCGACCCGAACGTCACCAGCAGGGCAGTCCCGATGGACAGCCCGGACGAGAGCCAGAAGACCATCGGCAGCGACCAACCGAAGCCATCGATGAGGACACCGGCCAGAGCCGGCCCCGCCGCCATGCCGACCGCGGTGGACGCCCCGAAGATGCCCATCACGGTGCCGAGCCGAGCCCGCGGCGTCACGTCCCGGATGCCGGCGAGCATCACGCCGGTGTTCCCCAACTGGAACCCGATCAGCAGCATGCTGACCGCGAGCTGCCACGGCTCCGTCGACAATGCGACGCCTGCGAAGACGACCGCCTCGATCAGCGCGCTCCGGACGATGACGGCCTTGCGGCTGTACTTGTCGGCCCATACGCCCCACAGCGGCACGAGCGGCATACCCACGACGAAGATGAGCGCCGAGAAGAGACCGACGAATGCGAGCCGCTCGTCCTGCGGCACCCCCATCTGTCGCAGGTAGCTCGGCACGAGCGCGAAGATCTGGCTGACCCCGAGACCCTCGACCATCGACGTCAGCCAGAAGACGGCCAGGAGGCGTCGCCAGTCCTGAGCGGCGGGCGACGCGGGGCGCGCGTCGACGGGAGGTCGATCCAGGGAGGCCGTGGTCACCCGGCGCAGCCTAGCGAGCGCGGCGATGGGCCGCTGGCGTCCGGCGCTCGAAGATGCGGCGCACACGAAAGCGCCCGAAGGAACTGGTGGGAGGACCGCTAGTCGTCTCGCACCGGCTCCGAACAAGTCCGGAGTCGTTACGCTCCGCCCGAGACCCTCGCTCGCCGGCCTTGCGGCCGTCGAACCCGGCTCCCGGGACCGCTCCGTGGATCACTCCCCGGTCCGGTCTGGCGGTTCGCACCTGCCCCTTCGGGCAAGACGAAATGTACCGGCGGGGCGGCATCGGCCACAACGGCCTTATCCACGAAGTTGCGGCCAAACGCGGCGGTCTTATCCCCGAGTTTCACACCGATGTGGACGAGATGTGGATGGCCGCGGCTGCAACGCTGATGCAACATCCGCGCCACGCCGCCGGGCGTAGATTTCGGTGGGAGGTAGGACGTTGGCTCGGTTCCTGGCTCGCCTGGTCTCCATCAACGACGGATGGGCAAAACCATTCGGTGATTTCAACGAGCGGTGGACGCGGGCGCTCTTCAGTGCCATCAAGCCGCTCCGTGATCTGGCGCAGGGGCGCTGGCTGGGCCACCCGCTCCACGCGGCCATCACCGACATCCCGATCGGGCTGCTGCTCGGTTCCGTCGCCCTCGACCTGATCGGCCAACCGACGGCGGCCGACATCACGCTGGTCGGGACGATCCTGTTCATGGTGGCTGCGGCCGTGTCGGGTCTGGCCGACTACAGCGAGACCGATGGCCTCGCTCGCACGCGGGCGACGCTGCACGGGACGCTGATGACCGTGGCCCTCCTCGTCCTCATCGTGTCCGCTGTGATGCGTGCCGGCGCCCCGACGGATCGCACCGTGCCCATCGTGCTATCGATCATCGGCTTCCTGATCGTCACGGCCGGAGCCTTCGTCGGGGGCGATGTCGTGTACGTAGCCGGCAACATGGTCAGCCGCCACGCTTTCCGCGGTGCCGGGACGAAATGGATCCGGCTCGATACCGGGACGGTCGACGATCTGGCCCGACTTCCCGAGGCCACGCCGACCAAGATGCGCGCCGGCAGCAACGATCTCGTCGTCGTCCGTGTCGGTGACACCGTCCACGCCATGCACGACGTCTGCGCGCACGCGGGCGGGCCGCTCCATGAGGGACGCGTCGTCGACGGTTGTGTCGAGTGTCCCTGGCACGCCTCGCGGTTCCGCCTGACCGATGGTCTCGCCAAGCAGGGTCCGACCGTCTACGACCAGCCGACATACGAGATCCGCACCGCCGAGGCGGGCGGCTACGAGGTTCGGCGGATGGCCGCGCGCTGAGGTCGACCCCGCGGCATCATCGCGGCGATGGTCACGATCGTCCTACCCGATCCGAGCCTGGTCGTCCTGCTCGGGGCGGCCGGTTCCGGCAAATCGACGCTCGCGGCTCGCCTCTTCGCCGCTGAGGAAGTCGTCTCGTCCGATGCCCTTCGCGCGCGTATCTCTGGCGACGAGGCTGACCAGCGCGTCTCAGGCGTCGCGTTCCGGATCCTCCACCGGATGGTCGGCGAGCGACTCGCGCGCGGACAGCTCACCGTGGTCGATGCGACCAACGCCGAGGCGGCGGTCCGCCGGCCACTCGTGGCGCGTGCCCGCGCGGCCGGGATCCCGGTCACCGCGATCGTGCTCGATATCGAACCGGCCACGGTGGCGCGTCAGAACGCCGAACGGGCACGTGTCGTCGACGACGAGGTCATCGAACGTCATCTCGCCGCCATCCGGCAGACGGTCGATAAGGACGTGCTCCCGTCCGAGGGCTTCGACAACGTGGTCGTCCTCCGCACGCCGGCCGACGCCAGCAGGCTGACCATCGATCGGCGACTTACCCTCCCCCCAGGCTGATCAGCGCGATGGCCGCCGCGGCGAGAACGATCCCGAACGTGTGATCGCGGGTGATCGGCTCCCGCAGGACGGCTGCAGCCAGGATCACGGTCGCGACCGGGTACATCGCCGATAGCACCGACGCGATGGCGAGCTGGCCCGTCTGGACGGCCGCGAGATACAGCGCATTTCCGGTCGTATCGAGGAGCCCGATCAGGACGATCGGCAGGACGAGCCGGCTGGGCCGCCACTCCGCACGCGTCGCGAGCACGATCAGGACGACGAGCGCGCCCTGGATAAGACGGATCGTGGTGAGATCCGCGAAGAGGTCGCCAGGCGTCAGCTGGGCGATCGCGACGCCGAAGAAGCCGATAGCCGCCCCACCGATGAGCGCTTCCTTCAGCCCGTCTCGGCCGCCGCTCTCTTCGGCCACGCGAGACACGACCACGACCGCCACGATAGCGAGCAGGATCCCGACGACCACGAGCGGCGGTGGGATGCCCTGGGTCACGAAGCCGGCGATCACCGGGATGACCGCTGCCAGTACGCCGGTCACCGGAGCGACGATGCCCATCCGCCCGATCGCCAGGCCGCGGTACAGCATGGTGATGCCGAAGCCACCCAGGAGCCCGGCACCGATACACACCAGCAGGTCCTTCCCCACCGGGAATGACTCACCGAGGATCAGCGCCAGCAGGAGGCTGACCAGCCCGCCGGCCGCCTGCGACACGAGCACGACCCCATACACCGGCACCCGCCGGCTCGCGAGCCCACCCCCGAAGTCCCCGGCGCCCCAAGCGGCGGCGGCGGCGAGTCCGAAGACGACGGTCACGGCCCCGGGTGGGAGCCCCTCGATCAGGCGCCGACTCCGGTCACGGCCTCGACGGGACGCAAGGCAGGATCCTCGACGCCCTCGTCGACGGTCGCAGGTCCCGGCAGTTCGACGACCGCATGGGCGGCAGCGTCGTACCGGTCCGACGTCGTGAGATAGATGATCTGGAAGTCATCCGCGACGCGCTTGAGGAGCGCCAGCGCGCGGGTCGCGCGCTCGTCGTCGAGTGTCACGAACGGATCGTCGAAGACGAGCGGGGGCCGCCGGTCACCGGTCACGAGTCGGACGAGACCGAGCCTCGCCGTCAGGTAGACGAGGTCGAGGGTGCCTTGGCTGAGCGACGAAACCGGCACCCAGTCCCCGCGCTCCGGGGCGTGGATCTCGATGTCGAGCGTCTTGTCGTCCACACGGACCCGTCGGTAGCGGCCACCAGTCACGGTCGAGACATCGCGGTTCATGTGCCCTTCGAGATAGCGCGTCGCGGTCTTCATCGTGGCCGTCTCGGCGCGCTCGATCGCCGCAAGGGTCGCAGCCAGGACGCGATGGCGGCGCTGGAGGAGCGCCAGCTGTTCGCGCCACACGGCGAGATGCTCGGCCTCGGACGCGACCTGCTCGGCGTCGACCGTGTTCGCCTCGACACGCGCACGAGCGTTCGCCTCGTCGTCGCGGGCGCGATCGAGCGCACCCTCCTGGTCGCGCACCTCGACCTCGAGACGCTCCCGCGCTCGCGGCTCCTTGGCGATCGGGCCGAGCGCCTCCAGGGCGCTGGTCTTCTGTTCGATCTCGAGCGCCGCGGTGTCGCGCGACTTGGGAAGCGTCTCGCGCGGCTCCTTGCCGACAAGGCCATCGAGCTGCGCGGACAACTGGTCCATCCGCCCGACGTGCGCCTCTTCGCGGGCCAGCAGATCCTCGGCCGCAGCGAGGTCATCGAGTCCGAGCGTGCCGAGCTGCTGAGCGGTATCCGCCTCGGCTTGCTTCAGTTCGGCCTCCATCTCGGAGCGCCCGCGCAACCGCCGGTCGATCTCGACATCGCGGAGTTCTTCGCGCATCTGCGAGCCGCGCCGGAGATAGAGGGCGACGGCGCTGAGGATGCCGCCGATCAGGGCGATGGCTATCCCGAGGAAGAGCGGCACCGTGCCGAGATCGACGATGTTCAGCAGATCGAGGACGAAGCCTCCGCCGGCGATGAGCAGGCCGACCACGACCGCGATCACGCCGAACCTGGAGATCGGCCGCCATGTGGGCTCGGGCGCGACGTCGAACCGGACATCGATCTCACCGGCGAGCGCCGCCTTGAGCTCACGCATGCGGGTGTCGAGGACACGCAGACGCTCGACCGCCTGACGGACGACCGGCAACGGGTTCGGGGACGGGTGGGTCTGGGCGAGCTCATCGAGCTCGGTCGACACTTCGACGGCCTCCCGGAACCGCTCGTAGCGTTCGCGAGCCGCGGTCCGCTCGGCATCGAGGCGCTCCGCCTGGCGGGCCTTCTCGAGCATCGCCCGCTTCTCTGCGAGCGTCCGATCCGCATCGAGTCGTCGCTCCCTCGCACCGGACAGGGCGTCGCGGTCTCGCTCGAGTTGCTCGAGAGCCGCCTCACCCTTCTCAACGCTCGCCGCGGTCGTGGCGACGGTCGTTTCGGCGACCTTGAGCCGCCCCGGGTTCTTGTCGCCCTTGGTCGTCAGTTCGAAGATCGCCCGGTCGAGGCGCTTCTTGGCGCGGCCCGTACCGCGGTCGGCGCCGCTGATGCTCGCCTGGAGCCGATCGCGCAACGCGGCTTCGTCGCGGGCAAGGTCGCTCAGCTCGTGATGACGGACCGACGCGGTCGAACGGAAGAACGACTCCGTCGGGACGCCGGACAGCTCGGCCAGGACCTGGTCGGCGAGCGCCGGGTCGTTGACGCGCTGCCCGTCGTACACGAGGTCGACGGTGCCCTTCTGGCCGCCGAACGACTTCTCGAGCGAGCCTGTCGCGAGGCGCCCGTCTTCCTCGTCCTGCTCGAACTCGATCGCGACCCACGGCCGCGTGTCCGCGCTGGCGTCCCACGGCCGCAGCGAGTCGAGATCCCCGGCCGTACTGGTCACGCGCCGGGTGAGTGCCAGTTCGATGGCCCGCTGGATCGTGCTCTTGCCGGCCTCGTTCGGCCCGCGGACGACCGTGACACCCGGCGCCAGATCGATGTCGAGCTCGCGATACCGACGCAGGTCGCGGACCTGGAGCCGCCGGATCCTCATAGCGAGACCTCGTGTCCGGCGAGCAGCAGGCGACCGAGCCGGAGCGCGTCACGCAGCTCCGCCGCTTCCGCTGCCGGATCGCCGACGCCGTCGTCGGCCGGCGTCGCCTCGAGCTCGGCGATGCGCGCTTCGAGATCGCGGATGAAGGCGCCGGCGATCGTCTCCGCGGACGGCAGCGCACCCTCGGTCAGGGCAGGCAGGCTCACGTCACGGACGCGGACCTTCAGGAATGATGGCGCCAGCGCCGACTCGATCTCCTCGGGCTGGATGTCGAGCTCATCCGGGCGGACCCCGACGATCCGGACATCGAGGACGAGGTCGGGATCGCTCTTCCGACCGAGGCTCTCGACGAGGGCTGGCTGGGTCGTGATACCGGCGGCGTCGAGGTCAAGCTTCTCGAACCGCGTCTTCCCGACGGGACGCTCCGTGACCGCGATGCTGCGGCCAGCCGCCGACTCCTCGAGCTCGACCAGCAGCACCTTGCCGGCGCGGTCCTGATCGACGGCGACGGGCTCGGGCGCACCCGGATACGCGTATGTGACCCCGCCGGCCTTGGCCTGCTGGACCGAATGCCAATGGCCGAGCGCCAGGTAGTCGAGACCGCTCGCGCCGATCTCGTCGGTCGTGATCACGACATCGTCGCGATCGGTCTTGCCGGGGATCGCGATCGCGCCGTGGACCATGCCGACGTGCCAGGTCGCGCGACCCTTCTGCCCCGCGACGTCGATGTCCTCCATCGGACTGTGCGGTGCCTTCTTGGTCGGGAAGACCGGTCCGTGCACGACGACATCGCAGGCGCCGATGTGGATCCCGCGTCGTGCCGAGGTCAGGACTGTGACCCAGTCGTCCTCCGGTGTACTTCCGGCCAGGGACTTGAGGTCGTAGGCCCGGTAGATCGACGAGCGGTCGTACGCGTCATGCGTCCCGGGCAGGATCACCGACCGGATCTTGGCCGCGACGAGTCGCTTCAGCTGCGCGGCCACGCGCTCGACGGAGCGACGCGGCTGGACGTTGCTGTCGAAGAGGTCGCCGGAGATCAGGACCAGATCGACCTTTTCGGCGATGGCCAGATCGATCGTGGCGACGAACGCGGCGAACTGGCGTTCTCGTTGGGCACTCGCTTGCTCGCCGAGGTCGTCATGGCGGGCGCCGAGGTGGACGTCCGCGGTATGGATGATGCGTAGCATCCGTTCGGATCTTGCCTCTTCGTGGGTAACGGTCGGGCGATCTCGGTCCGGGTGCTCCACTCTGGGTATGGCGCGAGCGAGGCGCCCCCATGACTCCCCGCTCGCCGACCCGGATGCTCGCGCGCCATTGTGACAGGTACGTTGTCACGCTCGCCAGCCCCGTGGGGGCATGGATCCGGTCGCCGTACGTCTTGCCTTTCCGACGTCGCGAACGCGGTCCCGAACCCGCCGCCGGCACGCACGAAATGCCTAGAGATGGCCCGATCGGGGCGTGCGATGTCCGATTCGAAGACCCGTTGTATCCTCCGCCGCACTAACGAACCGGTGCGCCCCGCAACAGGGACTCCACATCGGCACCTGGGTCGCTGGGGCCCGGCTTCGCTTGCCAGACCTCGCGCTTTCCCGACTGCCGATGCGGCCGCCCTCCGCAGGCGTACCACGCGACCAACGCGCCCCGGAGGAGCACCGTGACCTACGCTGATCGGACGATCAACTGCGTCGACTGTGGAGTCGACTTCATCCACTCCGCGGCCGATCAGGAGTACTACGCGCAGAAGGGATTCGCCTCGGATCCCAAGCGCTGCACCAGTTGCAGAGCCAGCCGGCGGGCCGCCCGCGAGGGGGGCTACGACGCCCAGGACATCGGTGGTCCGCGAGGCTATGAGCGGACGGTCGACCGACCGGACCGGGAGTATTTCGCCGTCGTGTGCTCGTCGTGCGGCAATCAGGCCCAGGTGCCCTTCCGACCGCGGATGGACCGCCCGGTCTACTGCTCGGACTGCTTCCGGACGATCCGCCCGGACTGACGAAAACCCCGTCTATTGCCTCGAGCCGGCGCATGCGCGCCGGCTCGCCCGTGTCTAGACCCGGAATACCTCGCCGGCGCGGAATCGTTCACGCCGGCGTCCGCGCCAGACGGTGACCCTCGACGCGCCGTGGACCTGCCATCCGCCCTCGTGTCCGACGACCGCCGTGTCCTCGTCGATCCCCAGGACGACCGACCCGCGCGGCGCCTGGAATGCGATCAACGCGGAGAACGGCTCGGGCCACGCGTCGTAGTGCGGCACGACCGAGAGTCCATCGGCGAACCCGAGACCGTCACCCCAGCGCAGCGGGAACGGCATCAGCTTGACCCGGAAATCGAACGCATGCGAAGCGAGCGCCATCGCCCCGGCCGAACAGCCGACGAGCGCCGCACCTCGGTCGTGCGCAGCACCGAGAGCCTGGCCCACCGCCGTCCCGGCCAATGCCTCGATCAGGTGGGCGGGCTTGCCGCCCGACAGGTAGACGAGATCCGCCTCGCCGATGGCCTGGCTGGCCACAGGATCGTCGGCAGCGGCCCTGTCGCGCACGAGGACCGGCTCGACCTCCGCGCCGAGCGCCGCGAAATGCGACACGCCCATCGCCGCCCAGCGCTGGAACACGAGCTCGCCGTCCGGGTACGACGCGGTCGGCAGGATCGCGACGCGTGGCCTCGTCCGACCGGTCGCCGCGAGCAGGCTCGCGTCGAACTCGGACATCGTCGGCAGGAACTCACCGGCACCCACGAGTGCCACAGGCCCGGGCATAGCGTCGAGAGTCTATCTGCGACACTGCCGAGATGACGTCGCGACAGCGTTGGACCCTCGTCGCGACGATCATCGGCTCGGGTGCGGTCTTTCTCGACGGCACGATCGTCAATGCCGCGCTACCCCGCATCGGTCGCGAGCTACCCGCCACGTTCGTCGGTGTCCTCGAGGGGCAGACGTACGTCATCAGCGGCTATCTCGCCGTCCTGGCCGCGTTCCTCATCCTGGCTGGCGCGCTGTCCGATCACTACGGGCGGCGACGGGTCTACGCGATCGGGCTGGCCGGATTCGCGATCACATCAGGCCTGTGCGGGCTCGCGCCGACCCTCGAAGTCCTCGTCCTCGCCCGCCTCCTCCAGGGGGCTGCCGGCGCGCTGATGGTGCCGGGCGCGCTATCCATCATCACCCAGACCTTCCCGGGACCGCAGCGCGGCCGCGCGTTCGGCCTGTGGACGTCGGCGACATCGGCCCTGGCGCTGGTCGGTCCCCTGCTGGGCGGCCTGCTTGTCGATACGATCGGGTGGCGCGTCGCCTTCCTGATCAACGTGCCGATCCTGGCCGTCGCGCTCGCGATCACGGTGCGCCACATCGCAGAGAGCCGGGATGACTCGGCCCGGCGGTTC
This sequence comes from Patescibacteria group bacterium, assembly GCA_035606295.1. Taxonomy (GTDB): domain Bacteria; phylum Chloroflexota; class Limnocylindria; order Limnocylindrales; family CSP1-4; genus SPCO01. Next base: position 1,869 of record DATNFQ010000076.1, on the reverse strand, counting down.
GACTGGCTCGGTGCGGTCGTCGCGGCGCTCGCGGTCGGCGGTCTGTCGTTCGGCGTGATCCGCGGCGGCGAGCACGAGTGGCAGGATCCGATCGCGTGGGCATCGATCGTCGTCGGGCTGACCGCACTGATCGCATTCCCGTTCCTGATGGCCCGCCGCCCCGACCCACTCGTCCCCCTCGGGCTCTTCAGGTCCCGGACGTTCACGACGATCAACCTGATGACCTTCTTCGTGTGGGGCGGGCTCTACGTCATGCTCAGCTACCTGAGCATCACCCTGCAGGGAGCCCTCGGGTATACGGCGCTGGCGGCCGGCTTGTCCATCATCCCATTCAGCATCTGTCTGATCACGCTGTCTCCGCGGATCGGCACGCTCGCCGATCGTGTCGGAGCCCGGCGCTTCCTGACCCTCGGCCCAGTGCTCATGACCGCCGGGCTGCTGTGGTTCACGCGGCTACCCGAGACATCGCCGGCGTGGCACGCCGCGGTCGAGACCCCCGCGAGCCTCATCCCACCGCCCACCTTCTTCATCGACGTGCTGCCGGCCGTCCTCCTCGTCGGGCTCGGCGTGGCGAACACCGTCGCGCCGCTCACCAATACGCTCATGGGGTCGATCCCGGAGCGCTTCTCCGGGCTCGGATCGGCGATCAACAACGCGATCTCGCGGGTCGGGCAGCCGCTGCTCGGCGCGCTGATCTTCGTCGCGGTGAGTGGCACGTTCTATGCCGCGCTGGCGATCCTCGCGCCCGATCTCGACACCACCTCCGCGGCCGTGCGCAGCGGGTTTCCGCCGCTCAACCCACCGCGGGTCGCGGCGACGCCAGATCAGATCGAAGCGGCCGCCCACGCCTCGATCGCCGCCTTCCACCAGGCGATGGCCGTCGCGGCGGGGCTCGTGGCGATCGGCGGTGCCGTGGCGTGGTACGGGCTCCGGGAGCCCCATCGCCAGCCCACGCCGGAGCCGGTCACGACATGAGCACGCGCGACTGGGACGCGCGCACGTACGACCGCGTGGCCGACCCGCAGACGCGCTGGGGCTCGGTCGTCCTGGACAGGCTCCCGCTCGAGGGCGACGAGACCGTGCTCGATGCGGGCTGCGGGACCGGCCGCGTGACCGAGCAGCTGCTGGAGCGGCTGCCACGTGGTCGCGTGATCGCGCTCGACGGCTCGCCGTCGATGATCGATGCGGCGCGCGAGCGGCTCGGACGGTTCGGGGATCGGGTGGAGTATGTCGTGGCGGACCTGGGTCAGCCGCTGCCGATCAAGGATCCGGTCGACGCGATCCTGTCGACAGCCACGTTCCACTGGGTAGCGGACCACGACGCGCTGTTCCGCAACCTCGCGACGGTCACGCGACCCGGTGGCCGCCTGATCGCCCAATGTGGCGGGGTCGGCAACGTCGAGAGTGTCATGCGGGTCCTCGCGCGGACCGGGGACGGCTGGCTCGGGTCCAAGCACTACGCGACGCCTCTCGACACCGAGCGTCGGCTCATGGCGGCCGGCTACGTCGAGGTCGCGTGCTGGCTGACCGACGAGCCGACGCGCTTCGAGCCCGGAGAGCCGTTCGCGACGTTCCTCCGGACGGTCGTGCTCGGCGATCACCTCGACCGACTGCCGCCCTCGGAGCGCGACGCGTTCGTGAAGGCGGTGGTCGACCAGCTGCCCGAGCCGATACTCGACTACGTCCGCTTGAATATCACCGCCCGCCGAGCGAACGCGGTCTGAGGAGTCCCGCTCCTAGCGCTCGACGAGGAACGGGCCGCCGTGCCCCGGGATCACGATGTCAGCGACCGCCAGCACCCGCTGGCGGCCCGCATTGATCGCGTCCTGGTCGTCTGCGACCGGATCGATGTCCGGGCCGCGGTCCGCG
>DATNFQ010000075.1:0-10403 GCA_035606295.1 Patescibacteria group bacterium | reverse complement strand
CGAGGCAGCGTCAGGCGGAACGGCGCGGACCCGTTCCGCGCTCGGGTCGCGTTGGCAGCGGCCGTTCGAGATGCCCGAGATGCAGGTCGTGCAGGTAGCTGGGGGCGGCGGCCCGATCGACGTCTGGATCGCTTCCCCCGCCGGCGCGGGCGCCAAGCCACTTCCCGCGGTCGTCAACGTACACGGCGGCCCACTGGGAGCGTGGGGACCGTCCCCGCACATCGAGGTGATCCTCCTTACGGCGGCCGGCTACCGCGTGATCCTGCCGAACATCCGCGGATCTGCGACGTACGGTCGAGACTGGATCCGTCCGCAGCTCGGCGACTGGGGCGGCGTCGATGCGGCCGATGTCCACGCCGCCGTCGACCGCGTGATCGAACTCGGTCTCGTCGACCGCGAACGCCTCGGCGTGATGGGCCTCAGCTATGGCGGGTTCATGACGAACTGGCTGGTCGGCACGACGGACCGCTTCAAGGCCGCGGTCTCCGAGAACGGCGTGACGAACCAGGTCGCCAGCTGGGCGAACAGCGACGGGGGTGTCGAGTACGACCGGGCGACGCTGCTTGGTGACCCCTTCACGAAGGAGGGCATCGACAAGCTGTGGCGCCAGTCACCGTTGCGCAACGTGAGCGACGTCCGGACGCCGCTGCTGATGCTGCAGGCCGAGGCCGATCTTCGCTGCCCGGCGGCCGACAACGAGCAGTTCTTCGTGGCGTTGCGCCACCTCGGCCGCACGGTCGAGTACGTCCTCTACCCCGACGAGTACCACGTCTACGCGTCGGCGGGCCGTCCCGACCGTCGCATCGACCGCAACCGCCGGATCATCGACTGGTTCGATCGATATCTGCGCTGATGTCCGCGACGCGCGGCGGGCGTCGGGACCAAGAGCCCTGACGTTTCGGCCATCGCGGCGTGGCCCCATCCCGGCATCGCGTCGGCTGGACACCGTCGTCATCATCGAGCCATGACGCGGACGCGCCGCCCCCAGCGAGCCCGAGCCATCCCCGCGATCGCGGTAGCGGCGCTCGCCCTCCTCCTCCTCGTGCCGTCATCGGCCCACGCGGCCACCGACTTCCCACGCGGGTACGAGGGCTATCACACCTACGCGGAGATCGCCGCACTCACGAAGTCGGTCGCCGACGCGCATCCCGACATCGCGCAGCGGTTCAGCATCGGCAAGAGCTACCAGGGTCGCGAGCTGTACGCGATGAAGATCTCCGACAACGTCGCGACGGACGAGAACGAGCCTGAGGTCCTGTTCGACGGCGGCCACCATGCCGACGAGCACATGGGCGTCGAGATGGTGCTCAAGATCATGACCTGGCTGGTGAACGGCTACGGCCACGACAGCCGCATCACCAACATCGTCAACGGCCGCGAGATCTGGCTCGTCTTCTCGATGAACCCCGATGGCGCCGAGTACGACATCGCCAACGGCAAGTTCCACTATTGGCGCAAGAACCGCCAGCCGACCCCGGGCTCCGTCTACCGCGGCACTGACCTCAATCGGAACTACGGGTATCGCTGGGGCGGCGGCGGCCGGACGAGCACCAACCCGCAGGCCATCACCTACCGCGGGCCGAGCGCGTTCTCAGCCCCCGAGACGCGGGCGATGCGCGACTTCCTCGCGAGCCGCGTGGTCAACGGCAAGCAACAGATCCGGACCCACATCACATTCCACGAGACGGGCCGCCTCGTGATGTGGCCCTACGGCTATACGTATGCGAACCTCCCGCCGGACATGACGGCACAGGACCAGCTCTCGTTGGTCCACATGGGTCGATACATGGCCGCGACCAACGGCTACAGGCCCGAGCAGGCCAGCGACCTGTACATCACCTCGGGCACGACGCGCGACTACGCCTACGGCGTGTACCGGATCTTCTCGTATACGTTCGAGATGTCGAACCGCGACTACATGGACGACAGCCTCATCGCGTCGGAGACGAACCGCAACAAGAACGCGGTCCTGTACCTCGCCGAGCGGGCATGGTGCCCGTACGCGGTCCTGGGCACCTCGTACGCGACGTGGCGATGCGGCGCGTTCGATGATGATTTCGAGGCAGCCCGCGGTTGGGTCACCAACCCGGACGGGACCGATACCGCGACGAGTGGCGCTTGGCAGCGCGGCAACCCGGATGGGACCGCCTCGAACGGAGCCAAGCAGCTCGGTACCGTGCCGTCCGGGTCGCGCGCGTTGACGACCGGCCTCGGGGCGGGCACCAGCGTGAACTCGAACGATCTCGACGGCCTCTCGACGGTCCGCTCGGTGCCGATCAGCCTGCCGTCGACCAACGGTCAGCAGCTGTTCTTCCGGTACGTGTTCGCACACGGCTCGAACTCGTCATCGGCCGACCAGCTGGTCGTCTCGATCGAGGATAGCGGCGGGACGCGGACGCCGGTCTTCACGAAGACCGGCTCGGCAAGCGACGTCGACGGTGTGTGGCGGAACGTGTACGTGCCACTCCAGGCGTGGAAGGGTCAGACGATCCGGATCGTCATCGAGGCCGTCGACGGCGGCGCGAACAGCACGGTCGAGGCGCAGGTCGACGACGTCCGCGTCACTCGCGGTACCTGATCAGCCCGCGATCTCCCTGGTGGCTCGCCATGGCGGGTCATCGGCGAAATCGATGTAGCGCGTCCTGACGATCTCGATCGGGCCGCCGCCGAGCAGCCCGCCGATGGCACGCGCATGGTGCAGTCGGATCGAGTGGTAATGAGCGGGCGACCGACGCACCGCATCGACATGGCGCGGGTCGCCACCCCAGGCTCGTTCGACGCCCTGATCCTCGAACAGCACGAGGTTGCCCCAGCCCGCTGAAGGGTCGAACGCGTTGTAGTAGGCGACCAGTCCGGGCGTGCTGGGCATATCGGCGATGAGCGCGGCCTCCAGTTCGATGATCGGGGTGTGGTCGACCTGGGACCGCGCCTGGCCGAAGAATCCGACACCGAACAGGTCATCGGTCGCCATGGCGCGGCGCAGGTTCGGCAGCACCATCGTGTGAACGCTACCGGCGGCGTCGGTGACGCGATCCAGCCGATGCGTTGGATGATCGGTCGCGACGCCCAAGCCCTGGACGTGTGTCCGCAGCCGGGCCCACATCCGGCGCAGCACCTCGCCATCCTCGGCAGTCCGGTCGAGCGCAGCGAAGGGACGGTCGGCGACCGTCTCGTCGACCCGGAGCTCGATCAATGACGCGCCGGCTCGTACGGGGGCGGCGGCGACAGCAGCGCCAGCAACGGCGCGATCGATGGGGCATCCGCCATCGACCATGCCTCGGCGAGCAGTCGCTCGGTCCGTTCGGCCCCCACGACCGGCAGCAGCAGCCACCGAGCCTTCGCGGTCAGCTCGTCGTCGTCGAACGGGTCGTCAAGCTCGCCGCGGAACGTGGTGTCGGGACTCGCGATGGCGGAGCCGTCCCCGCGCGTGACGATGACCCGTGCGAGGAAACGACCGGGGAAAGCGGCAGTCAGATCGCGTGCCTCGACGAGCTCGACCGCTCGTGCCAGCCGGCGGGTCTCCGGATCGGCCTGGCCGGGATCCAGGAGATCGTCCGGTCCGAGCCCGTACCAGCCGTCGTCCGCGTGCGAAGCCTTGACGAGTGCCGCGGCGATCGGGAACGGGAGCGAGTACTGCGCCTGCTCGGTCGTCGCAGGCGCCGGATGATCGAGATGTACCGCCTTCTCGAAGGTCTCGACCCGGATGCTGGCGATGTCCTCGGGCTGTAACTGATTCGCGCGGGCGATGGCGAGCGCGGCCTCGATCGCCGGCTGGGCCCACCAGCACGAGCCGTGCGCCTTGAAACCCTGCTCGAGCACCTCCCACCCGATGCCGAGGGTCGACCACCACGGCCTCGCGTCGACGGACTCGATCGTCAGCGCAGGCGCGCCGGTGAAGCCGGCCTCGGCCAACATCCCGGCACTCACCCCCGCCATGGCACCCCAGCCGGACCCGTCCTTGACCATCGTCGGGTGATCGATGCACCGCATCATCTGGCTCCGCGGCCCGTGATACTCGGCGATCCCCAGCGCCTCCCGCGTCCGCCCGCGATCCAGCCCCATCAAACGTGCGTACAGCCCGGCTGAGCTCACCGCTCCCCAGGCGCCCGAGGTGTGATAGTCGCTCGTCGTCCCGTGCAGCGCCCTGCCTGCTCGGCAGGCGATCTCATAGCCGGTGAGCAGCGTCGCGAGGAAGCCGGCGCCGTCGGGCAGCGCAGCACCCCGGGATCGCCGCAGCTCGAGGATCGCCATCGTCGCGGCGAACACATGGACCCCCGCATGGCCTAGCGACTCACGATGGGAATCGTGGACATCGAAGGAGTCGATGGTCATCCCGGTCGCCAGTGCGGCCCCAGGGGCACTGACGCGTCGTCCGTCGAGCAGGAGCGTCGCCTGATCGCCGCCGAATGCCGTCACTGCGTGATCCCGGATGATCGCCGACATCGGGGTCCGTCGACCGGCGGCAAGCGCACCGAGGAGGTCCACGAGACAGCGCACCGTGGCGTGGCGGACGCTCGCGGGCGCCGACTCCCAGGTCGTGTCATGCAGGAAGTCGACCGGGTCGGCTGCGACCGTGACCGTCACGGCGAGGGCCAGTCGAGCGAACGCGACGCAGCGAGGTTATCGCGGAACACGGCGTAATCGGCGTCGGACGCCGGCGCGATACCCGCGAGACCGCCCACGGACGCGCCGACCAGGGCGTCTCGCAATGCCGCCTCGAGGCCGAGATCGGCTCCGTGTACCACCGAGAATGGAGGCGCCGGCTGCGCATCGGTGCGTTCGAGCAAGCGGAGCGTCGCGACTCGTGGATCGCGCGCGACTCGTGAGGCCCAGACCGTCTCGTCGATCGCGGCGACGTCGGCGTCCCCTCGGAGCAACGCATCGATCGAGGCTTCATGCGAGCCGGTCTCGACGACCCGCTGAAAGAGCGGCTTTCTCAGGCCATGTCTCGCGAGGTGCGCGCGGAGAGCGTGATGGCCGGACCAGGAGCCGGTCTGATTGATGGCGAGCGTCGCGCCATCGAGATCGTGGAGCGCCATCCCGTCCCAGCGTTCCGTTGCGACGACCACGGAGTGATATACCGCCGTGCTGTGCCCGAGGAAGATCGGCGCTGCGACGATCGACGCCGGGAGCCGGCCGTCGTCCTGTCGCACGACCGTCTCAAGCCCGCACAGCCAGACGATCCCGGGTGGCGCCTCGTCGAGCGCCGCTCGACGGTCGGCGTCCGTGGCGTTGTCGTCGAAGTCGACGCTGGTCTCCAGCTGCTCGCTGAGCGTCGCAGCTAGCTGCTTCGCCACGGGGATCAGCGCCGAGCCCATGTAGAACGTGAGCGAGAGGCGCGTCATGGCGGAAGTGTGCGAGGACCGTCAACCGGCGGTGCGGTCCCGTTCGCGACGTCAGGTGATCACGATCTCCGGTCGCGGTGTCATGAGCTGCCGGGTCGCCGCGCGATGGCCCGCGAGCGCCGCCCGCTGGAGCGACGCCTGGAGTGAACGACCGATCGCCTGTGAGGTGAACCAGCCGACGAGGAACCCCGCATCGAACGCATCGCCTGCGCCGGTCGTGTCAGTCGCGGTGATCGGTGTCGTCGCGACCTCGAGTCGAAGCTGCCGATCGCCGTCGCGCGCGAGGACCGTTGCGCCCTTCGACCCGCGCTTCACGACCGCGACCGTCGCCACGTCGAGGAGTCCCTCGACCGCGTAGCGACCGAGGAGCGCCTCCGCCTCGGAGGCCGTCGCGAACAGGATGTCCGGCGCGATGTCGGCGATCAGCGATCGTGCCGCCCGTCGACCACGTGCGAGCAGCGGGCCGATCGACGCCAGATCCAGGCTGATCGCGGCACCCGATGCTCGACCGAGCTCGATCGCCCGGCGCCCGGCGAGCCCGAGTGGCTCTTCGAGCAGCGAGTAGATCGGCAGGTGGACGGCATCCGCGCGGGCGAACCAGGCGGGCTTGAGATCCGCCGGCCCGAGCTGGAGCGCGGCCGCGCGGTCCTGGACGAAGGTGCGTTCGCCGTCTGGCGCGACAAGGACGCCGATCCTGCCCGTTCGAGCCCCCGCCACCCGGACGACGTACGGCGTCACGCCGTCGCTCCGTATCGCGTCGACGAGCGCCCGACCCGCGGCGTCCCGGCCGACAGCCGCGACCAGTGCGGACCTCGCCCCGAGCCGGCCCAGCCACCGGGCGGCGTTCGATGCCGAACCGCCCTGCGTCAACGCGATCCGTCCGGGCACGTCGGAGCCGTGCTCGAGCGCTCGGTCCGGTCGGAGGACCACGTCGACCACGAGGTCCCCGATCACCACGATCCGTGGACGGCCGGGTGAGCGCCGAGGCCGCCTCGGCCGGAGGGAGGGCATGACCCGAGGATACCCGCCTCGCTCGACCTACAATGACCGTCCGACAGGCCCGTCCCCTGGCCGTCGCGCACGTGGAGTGCTGCACATGGCCGTGACGACCGACATCGACCGACTCGCCATCGACACGATCCGGACCCTCTCCATCGATGGTGTCCAGCAGGCCAATTCCGGACATCCCGGCGCCCCGATGGGTGCTGCGCCGATGGCATACATCATCTGGACGCGCTTCCTGCGCCATGCGCCCACGCATCCCGAGTGGCCCGACCGCGACCGGTTCGTCCTGTCGGCCGGGCACGCGTCGATGCTCCTCTATTCGCTGCTGCATCTGACCGGCTACGACCTCCCGCTCGACGAGCTGATGCAGTTCCGGCAGTGGGGATCCAGGACGCCAGGGCACCCGGAGTCCGGGCTGACACCGGGCGTCGAGGCGACGACCGGACCACTTGGCCAGGGGTTCACGAACGCGGTCGGGATGGCAATCGCCGAGCGTCGCCTCGGCTACGAGTTCAATCGCGAAGGGCACCAGCTCGTGGACCACTGGACGTACGTCATCGCGTCGGATGGCGATCTCCAGGAGGGCATCGCCTCCGAGGCGGCCTCGCTGGCCGGCCATCTGCGCCTTCGCAAGCTCGTCGTCCTGTACGACGACAACCACGTCCAGCTCGACGGCCCGACGTCGATGGCATGGAGCGAGGACGTCCCGAAGCGGTTCCAGGCGTATGGATGGCATGCGACCCGCGTCGAGGACGGCAACGACATCGATGCGATCGAGGCCGCGATCAACGAGGCGCGTGATGACGACCGGCCGAGCCTGATCGCCGTTCGGACGCACATCGGGTACGGCAGTCCGCATAAGCAGGACACGCAGAAGGCCCATGGGTCGCCGCTCGGTCCCGACGAGGTGCGGCTGACCAAGGAGGCCTACGGCTGGGATCCGGACCGGAGTTTCTACGTCCCGGCCGATGCACTCTCCCTGTTCCGACAGGCGGTGACCGAGGGCGAGCGCCGATACGAGGACTGGAACGAGAAGCTCGCGCGCTACTCGGAGGGGCACGTCGACTTGGCCGAGGAGTACGTGCGGCGGATGGATCGACGGCTCAAGCCGGGTTGGGACAGCGGTCTGAAGACGTACGCGGTCGGCGAAGAGGTCGCGACCCGGAACGCATCGCAGGACGCGATCAACGGGCTCGCCCCGGCGCTACCTGAGCTGTTCGGCGGCGCCGCCGATCTGTCCGAGTCGAACCTGACGGACATCAAGGGCGAGCCGCAGTTCAGCGCAGAGGAACCTGGCAGGAACCTGCGCTTCGGGGTTCGCGAGCACGGCATGGGTGGCGTCGCGAACGGGATCGCCTATCACGGCGGGTTCATCCCGTATGACGCGACGTTCCTCACGTTCAGCGATTACATGCGTGGCGCCGTCCGCCTCGGTGCGCTCGCCGGCCTGCACGTCGTCCACGTGTGGACGCACGATTCGATCGGGCTCGGCGAGGACGGACCGACACACCAGTCGGTCGAGCAGTACGCGGCACTCCGGGCGATCCCGAACCTGTGGTTCGTGCGCCCCGGCGACGCGAACGAGACCTCGGCCGCGTGGGCGCTCGCGATCGACCGACGCGATGGACCGGTCGCGCTGGCACTGACCCGGCAGAAGCTCCCGGTGCTGGAAGGGACGGCCGAGAAGGCTCGGGAAGGGGTGGCTCGCGGTGGCTACGTGCTCCGCGACGCTGGCGGGACGCCCGAGCTGATCCTCATCGGCACCGGCTCCGAGCTGCAACTCGCCATGGTGGCGGCGCAGACGCTGGACGGCGAAGGCATCGCGTGCCGCGTCGTGTCGCTGCCGTGCTGGGAGCGTTTCGAGGCGCAGGACCAGGCGTATCGCGACGCCGTCCTTCCGCCGGACCTTCGCAAGCGCGTGAGCATCGAGGTCGGCGTCTCCCTCGGTTGGGAGCGCTGGGTCGGCGACGAAGGCGCGATCATCGGACTCGACCACTTCGGTGCGTCGGCGCCGGCCGGGACGATCTTCGAGCACTTCGGTTTCACGGCGGACCGCGTGGCCGACGTCGGCCGGCGCGTCGTGCGCGAAGGGCTCAAGGGCCGCATCCCGACGCTCGATGGCGGGCACTTCGGGCATATGACCGCGGGCGGACACCCGACGCTCCAGCATGGCGAGTCAGGCGTCGACCGGACCGGCGGCTCGGATCCCGGCCACTCCTGAACGAACGCGAAGCCCGAGCGCGCCTCAGCTGCGGAGTCGCTCTCCGCGCGGGTCGTAGAAGGGCTCGACGCTGAGCCGGCACGGGACGGGATCACCGGCGATCTCAACGCACCAGTCGTCGCCGTCGGCGGAGCCGTGGATCCACGCGAGCGCAACGGAACCGCCGAGCGTCGGCGCGATCGACGCGCTCGTCACGTGCCCCGCACGCTCCGTCCCGCGCAGCACCGACTCGCCGTGCCACAACACGGACGACGGGGCGTGGAGTGACACGAACCGGCGTTCGCGTTCGGTATCGGGTAGCTCACGGGATCGCTCGAGCGCCTCGCGGCCCACGAAATCCGCGGCCTTGCGTCGGGAGATCGCGAATCCGAGGCCGACCGCGAACGGGTCGTCGAGCGGGCCCATGTCGTGGCCCCACGACCGGAATCCGCGCTCGAGACGAGCCGCTTCGAACGCGAATGCTCCCGCGTCGCGGAGCCCGAGGTCGGCCCCCGCTCGGACGATGTGCTCGTACAGGTCGGCCACGAACTCGGTCGGGACGAGCAGCTCCCAGCCGAGCTCACCGGTGAACGACACCCGGAGCGCGAGCGCCTTGGCGCGCGCAACGTCGATCGTTTCACCGTGGAGGAATGGCCACGCTTCGCCGGAGACGTCCGAGTCGGTAAGGCGTGACAGCAGCTCCCGCGAGCGCGGGCCCGCAAGGTGCAAGGTGGCCCAGCCCGAGGTCACGTCGGTCACGACGGCATCGGCGGGTAACCCGTTGCGCAGCAAACCCTCGGTCCGGCGCTGGGCCACTGTCGGGGCGAGGACGAGGAAGCGGTCGTCGCCAAGACGCGTCACGGTCGGGTCCATGAGGATCCCGCCGTTCTCGTCGGCGATGATCGTATAGACGATCCGGCCGGACGGGACGTCGACGTCGGACGTGACGAGCCGCTGCAGACCGGCGAGTGCCCCGGGCCCGGCCACCTCGAACTTCGCATACGTCGTGAGGTCATACAGCGCCACGCCCTCGCGGGTCGCCCCGACCTCGTCGCGCACCGCCGGGAACCACGACGGATCGTCGAACGAGTAGCCGAATGCCGGGCCATCCAGACCGCCGTCCGGTTCGAACCACAGCGGGCGCTCCCAGCCACCGACCTGACCCATCGCCGCTCCCCCGGCGCGATACGCCTCGTGCAGCGGCAGGCGCCGCAGGCCACGTGCCGTTTCCGGTTGCTTGCCGGGCCAATGCATCGCATACAGCCCGCCGAGCGACTCGACCGTGCGCTCGTGCAACCAGCGGCGCTGGTCGGCCCAGCGACCCATCCTGGCCACGTCGACCTCGGCCAGATCCATGGTCATGCGACCAGCCAGGATCCAATCCGCTGCAGCCAGACCGACGCCCGGCCCGTAGATGATCCCCTGCGAGTTCAGCCCCGCGGCGACGAAGAGACCGGGGACCTCCGGGACGAAGCCGAGCTGGAGGTTCGCGTCGGGCGTGAAGCTCTCCGGCCCGCGAAGGAAGTGCCCGTAACCGACGTCGGCCAGCGTCGGTACACGCAGTCGCGCGGCTTCGATGACGGGCCCGAAATGCTCCCAGTCCGGCCCAAGCTCGACGAACCCGTCGGTCGGCACGCCCGACGGTGGCCACGGCTTGCCGTCCGGCTCGAAGGCGCCGATGACGAACCTTCCGCCGTGGTGACGGATATACATGTGACCGTCGAGGTCGCGGAGGAACGGCAGTTCGGCGGTCGCTGCGCTCGTTTCCTCGGTCATCACCCAGACGTGCTCCGCCGGATACAGCGCGACACTCGCACCCGCCAGGCGAGCGAGCTCCGACGTCCACAGACCCG
>DATNFQ010000074.1:0-2492 GCA_035606295.1 Patescibacteria group bacterium | reverse complement strand
CAGGCCCTCGTTGCGGCGGCCGCGCGCATCGGCGAACGCCGCCTCGAGCGCGTTCGAATCGCGCGCGACACCGAGATGCGACCGCAGGAACCGCCCGCCGTCGTCGACATGCGGCAGGTCGATGCCGTCCAGTCGCTCCCGTCGCGTCCGCAGCGGATCGCGCAATAGCGGGTCGACCGTGATCTCGCCATCCGCCTCATCACCGGGCCCGAGCGCCAACAGGTCGAAGGCCACGTAGATGACCGGGACGTCCGCACGGATCGCCTCCGACGGCGCCTTGCGGCCGAGCCTCGCCTGGAGGCTGATGAACGGCAGGACGAGGCCGTCCTTGAACGCGAGGATCTCGCCGTCGATGACGCCGGTCCACGCCAGCGGTCGCGCCGCATCGATGATCTCGGGGAACTGATTGCTCACATCATGCAGATCGCGCGAGTACAGCCGGACGTCCGTCCCGTGTTTGTGGAGCTGCGCCCGGATCCCGTCGTACTTGTCCTCGACCCACACCTCCGGACCGAGTCTCGTGATGATCTCGTCCGCGTCCTCGGCCGGCGACGCCAGCATGAACTTGAGCGGGTGGAAGAGCGCCAGCTCCGCCTCCCCGAGCTGATCGTCGCGTGCCAGCTCGGCGAGCCGGCCCATGTCGCCTGTGAGCATCCCGGCCCACTTCACGTCTTCGATGCGGCGGTCGAACGCCTGGGCGATCGCGGCCTCGACGAGACCATCCCGTAGCCCGATCCGCAGCTCGCCGCCGAGCACCTTGACGATCGCCTTGGCGGTCGCCGGGTCGGATCGCGCAAGGAGGTCGTGGAGCAGCTTGGCCTTCGCGGCCGGGCCGGACGCGTCCTCGATCGCTGCGAACGTGGCGGCGACCTCGGGGAGTGTCGGCGATGCCTCTGGCGCCGGGTCGTGACCGGCTCGCACGAGGACGTCCTCCACGGCCAGGCTCAGGTCGGAGTAGCGGTCGTACGCCTGGCCCAGGTCGTCGCGGGTGGCGCCCGTCAGCGCGGTGATCGCGGCCATCATCGATGACCAGCCCAGCCCGGTCGCCCGTTGATCGGCCTCGGGGAACGGGCGGCCCGTGAGGAAGACAGCCGCTACCGGCAACTCCTCGGGGGTGAGGCTGCGGAGGTAGTCGGCGAGGAGGCCGGTCTTCTCGGAGGTGCGAGTCGTCGCCGCCACGCGCTCTGCCAGGTCGCTCCAGCGGCGCATGGCGGCGATGGTATACGGTTCCGCCGATGGCACCCCGAACGTGGTTCCCGGAGGTGCTGGAAGGGTCGCGGGTCGTGCTGCGACGGCATGTCCCGGAGAACCTGGCGGCCTTCCGGCGCTGGTACTCGGACCCCGAGATCGCGCGTCTGGCGCGCTACCAGGAAGCGCCGATGCGACCCGACGAGATCGAGCGGTTCTTCGCCGCGCGGGTCGTCGGCGACGACGCGCTCGCGATGGCCATCCACGAGCTCGCGACGGATCGCCTCGTCGGTACGTGCGCCTTCAGCCAGCTCGACGGCGACAACGGTTCGGCGCTGTACCACATCACGATCGGCGAGAACGATGTGTGGGGTCGCGGGTACGGCACCGAGGCCACGCAACTGATGCTCGACCACGCCTTCGGCACGCTCGGGCTCCATCGGATCGCGCTGTTCGTCTTCGAGTTCAACGAGCGAGCGATCCGGGCGTATCGGCGATGCGGCTTCGTGATCGAGGGTCGCGCGCGCGAATCGATCTTCCGTGACGGACGCTGGTGGGACGAGTTGGCGATGAGCGTGCTCGAACGGGATTGGCGTCGGCTGCGCGAGGAGGCGACCGCCGACGAGGCTGAGCGTCAGGCCCTGCGGGCCGAGGCGATGGAGGCGAGCGAGGACACCAAGATCGACGCACCGGTCCCGGAGGAGCGCGACGCGGTCGGCGCGCGGTCGACGGGAGGTCGCAGCTTCATCCGACGGACGGTCCGCCGCTTCACGTGAGCAGTACGGGTCCTGCCGCCGACGCCGCGCGGGCCGAGGTGCGCGAGCTGATCGGCGCGAAGGGCCACACCGTCGACAACGCACGAGCAGCGGTCGACCGACTCGAGGTGGCGTTCTCGGACGGCTCACTGGAACGCACACCGTCACTCGACCTGTTCCTCGGCGACCTCATGCGTGCGCTCGAACAGGACGAGGGGATGAAGCTCGGTGGCAAGAGCGCCGAGGCGGCGCGGTTCATCCTTCGGGCGATCGAACGCGAGCTCGACAACGCCTAGCCGCAGGTGCTTGCCTGCCTGACCGGTCGGCCATGAGCGGCCTAGACTGGACGGCCCCGCCCCACGACTTCGGAGGCCCGACACGTGACCGAGCTCAAGACTGGGATCCTGCTCTGGAGCCAGGCCGCGACCTGGCCGGAGATGACCGACGCAGCCAAGCGGGTCGACGAGCTCGGCTACGACCATCTCTGGACGTGGGACCACCTGTACGCGATCTTCGGCGACCCCTACCAGGACTTCTTCGAGGGCTACT
>DATNFQ010000073.1:0-3275 GCA_035606295.1 Patescibacteria group bacterium | reverse complement strand
CGCCGGGCTGGACGCGGGCGTGGTGGCACTCTCGTCGACAGCGCCCTGGGGCGGCGCCTGGTCGACCGTCTGGTCGCCGGCTTCGCTCGCCGGGTCGATGGAGTCGTTCCTGTCCGTGCTCCAGGGGAGACGGAAGCCGCTCTTCGCGTCGGTCGATGCCATGCGTGGATCCCTCGTCGGAAAGTTGGCGCTTCGGGGCGTGCAGGCATCGTGCCAGCTGGTTTGGTGTGGTGGAGTCCGCTAGTGGTACCACCGGTTTACGCCGGTCGTACCTGTGCATGCCCCGTACATCGAGCCGTTGTGCTGGTGCAACGCAGTTCGGCGGTAGCATGGTCGCTCGATGCCTAGAGAGACCGCACCAACGATGCGCCGCGGCACCGCTCCGACGGGGACGCCGCGTGACCTGCTGGGCCGGCCGCTCCATGACCTGCGCATCTCGGTCACGGACCGCTGCAACTTCCGCTGCACCTACTGCATGCCGAAGGAGATCTTCGGGCGTGACTACGCGTTCCTGCCGAAGGACCAGGTGCTGTCGTTCGAGGAGATCCACCGCGCGGCGACCGCCTTCGTGCAGCTCGGCGTGGAGAAGCTGCGGATCACGGGCGGCGAACCCCTCGTTCGCCGCGGTCTACCCCAGCTGATCAGGATGCTCGGTGAGCTGCGTACGCCCGACGGCCGCGAGCTGGACCTCACCCTCACGACGAACGGCGCGGCGCTCCGCGCGCTCTCGGGGCCGTTGGCAGACGCCGGTCTGAGGCGCGTCACTGTGAGCCTCGACTCACTGGACGACGCGACGTTCGGCGCCATGAACGGGGTCGACTTCCCGGTCGCCAAGGTGCTCGATGGGATCGATGCTGCGCTCGAGGCCGGCTTGACCCCGGTCAAGATCAACATGGTGGTCCGCCGCGGGATCAACGAGGACTCGATCGTGCCGATGGCTCGGTGGGCACGCGAGACCGGCGTGACACTCCGATTCATCGAGTACATGGACGTCGGCCACTCGAACGGCTGGCGGCTGGACGAGGTCGTACCCGCCGCCGAGCTCGTCGAGACCGTGACCTCGGCCTGGGCGGCCGAGCCCGCCGAGCCTGCGTACCGCGGGGAGGTCGCCGGTCGATATCGGTATCTCGACGGTGCCGGCGAGTTCGGCATCATCTCCTCCGTGACGCGGCCGTTCTGTCGCGACTGCACGCGAACCCGGCTCTCGGCCGACGGAAAGCTCTATACATGCCTGTTCGCCGTCGCGGGTCGCGACCTGCGCGCGGTCCTCCGGGACGGGTCGACCGACGAGGAGCTCCTCGCATTCCTGGCCGACACGTGGCGCAACCGCGACGACCGCTATTCCGAGCTGCGGTCCCAGTCGACCAACGATCTGCCGAAGATCGAGATGTTCGCGATGGGTGGCTGACGGGGTCCGTCCACAGGGTTATCCACATGCCTCCCACACCCGTCCGCAACACGTGGAAAGGCCTCCGGCGATCGGTTCGATGTTGGTGGATAAGCGCGTTGACCCGTCGCTGACGCGGCCGATACCGTAGGTCGTGCCCGAAGGGGCCGACAGGACCGCAGGAAACCGAGATCACATCAAGGGCCCTTCGTTCCGCCGCCGGTCGCTTCGGGCGCTTCGTTGCTCAGGGTCACACGGCCGTCTCACCGCGGCCCGTCCCGGAGTAGGCGCCCGGCGGGACGCGATCGGCATCCCGGTGTTGATACTTCCGTCGGGCGCGACGAAGCCCCTCCCGTTCCCACCCACGGTCCGGCCTCCGCCTGTCATGCTGGGCGACGCGCGCCCGTCGCCCGAGGGAGGCCATGTCCATCGCCGACATCGACACCGTCGACCCACGTCGCCCGATCCCGCCGATCGATCAGCCCGCACGGATCGCGGCGCTCGTCGACGGGGTGCGCCGTCGGACGGATGTCGTGCCCGAGGTCGGGATCGTGCTCGGGTCGGGTCTCGGCGGGCTGGCCGACGATCTCGAGGATGCGGTCGCGATCCCATTCGCCGAGTTGCCGGGGTGGCCCGCAGCCACAGCGCCGGGTCACGTCGGCCGCCTGCTCCTCGGCCGGCTCGGCGGGCGCGCGGTCGTCATGCTGCAGGGCCGCTTCCACCTGTATGAGGGCAACGACCCTGGGCTGGTCGTCCAGCCGATGCTGCTCTTCCGGGCGCTCGGGGCTCGGGTGGTCGTGTTGACCAACGCCGCGGGCGGCCTCGATCCGTCGTTCGGGCCCGGGACGCTCATGATCATGCGCGACCACATCAACCTGACCGGACGCAACCCGTTGATCGGGCCCAACGCGGACGAGCTTGGGCCGCGCTTCCCGGATATGACCGAGGCATGGAGCCCGCGCCTTCGCGCGGGTCTTCACGCGGCGGCGGCGACTGAAGGCGTCGAGATGCGCGAGGGCATCTACGTCGGGCTCACCGGCCCGACCTACGAGACCCCGGCCGAGGTCCGGATGCTCGCCGCCCTTGGTGGCGATGCGGTCGGGATGTCGACCGTCCTCGAATGCATCGCTGCACGCTGGGTCGGCCTGGAGGTGTGCGGCGTCTCGCTCGTCACGAACGCCGGGGCCGGCTACACGGGTGCTCCGCTGACCCACGAAGAGGTGCTCGAGGCCGGTGCGTCCGCGGGGCCGCGGCTGGCGAACGTGATCCGCCGCTTCATCGAGGACCTCGATCCGGGCACGTGACGGAGATCCGCCTCGTCCAGGGCGACATCACGCGCATCGCGGTCGACGCCATCGTGAACGCAGCGAATAGCTCGCTCACGGGCGGCGGTGGCGTCGATGGCGCGATCCATCGGGCAGGTGGTCCGGCTGTCATGGAAGACCTCGAACGCCGGTACGGGCGCGGCCGCCACTGCCCGACGGGGAGTGCCGTGATCAGCCTCGGCGGCGAGCTGCCGGCAGGCTTCGTCATCCACGCCGTGGGCCCGATCTGGCGAGGCGGAACGGCCGGCGAAGCGGAGCTCCTTGCGAGTGCCTACCGCACGTCCCTCGATCTCGCCGCCCGCGAGGGCGTGCGGACCGTCGCGTTCCCGTCGATCTCGACCGGGATCTATGGCTACCCCGTCGACCTCGCCGCCCCGGTCGCCCTCGCGGCGGTAGGAACATGGATCGCCGAGCACCCCGATGCGCTTGATGCTGTGACGTTCGTGCTGTTCTCGGCGGACACCCTTGAGGCGTTCGAGCGCGCCGGACGCTCGTGACTGACACGGTCCTCTCGCGCCGGGCGCTCAACCGGACCCTCCTCACCAGGCAGCTGCTACTCGAGC
>DATNFQ010000072.1:0-8708 GCA_035606295.1 Patescibacteria group bacterium | reverse complement strand
TGGGGTCGATGCGTGCCACGGATGTTCCTCCCGATCAGAAGTCGAGACCGGCTTCGCGGGCGGCATCGGCGAGCGACTTGATCCGCCCGTGGTACCGGAACCCGGCTCGATCGAAGACGACGCGCTCGATCCCGGCCGACTTCGACCGCTCCGCGATGAGCCGGCCTACGACGGCCGCCTCCTCCGACTTGGTCGACTTGCCGCCGCGGAGATCCTTCTCCAGGGTCGAGGCAGCAACGAGCGTCCGGCCGGACGCGTCATCGATGACTTGCGCGTAGATGTGATTCAGGCTGCGGAAGACAGCCAGACGCGGCCGCCCGGCCGTCCCCGCCATGTTCAGGCGGATGCGGTCGTGGCGCTTGCGTCGGGCTGCGCCGCGAGTGGCGGTCTGCGTCATCGTGTCAGTCCTTCTCCGTTTACTTCTTTCCGCCGATCTTCCCGGCCTTGCCGGCCTTGCGGCGGATGTACTCACCGGCGTAGCGCACGCCCTTGCCCTTGTACGGCTCGGGCTTGCGGGTCGCGCGCACCTGCGCGGCGATCTGGCCGACGAGCTCCTTGTCGATCCCGACGACCGCGAGGCGCGTCGGGTTCTCGACCTCGAAGGCGATGCCCTCGGGCGGGTCGATCTCGATCGGGTGGCTGTAGCCGAGGTTGAGCGTGAGCTTGCGCCCGCTCAGGGCGGCCCGATAGCCGACACCGGTGATCTCGAGACCCTTGCGATAGCCGTCGGTCACGCCGACGACCATATTGTTCACGAGGGTCCGGGTCAGGCCGTGAAGCTGCTTGTGGGTCTTCTGCTCGGTGGGCCGAGTGACGACGATCGAGCCGTCTTCCTGGCTCACCCGCATGTCCGGGTGCAGGGTACGGGTCAGGCTGCCCTTGGGCCCCTTCACCGTGACCTGGCGCCCGTCGATCGTCACGTCGACACCCGACGGGACGGCGATGGGCAGGCGTCCGATTCGCGACATCGTTCCCGCCTACCAGACGTAGGCCAGGACTTCGCCGCCGAGCTGGGCCTGCCGCGCCTGCTGGCCGGTCATGATGCCCTTGCTCGTGCTGACGATGACGATGCCGAGGCCGCCGAGCACCCGCGGGATGTCGGTCTTGCGCGCATAGACGCGCAGGCCCGGCTTGCTGATGCGCTTGAGGCCGGAGACGACCGGGACCTTCCCGTCGACGTACTTCAGGGTCAGGCGCAGGACCGTGCCGGCCCCGTCCTGCTCCTCGTGCACGTCGGCGATGAAGCCCTCGTCCTTGAGGATGCGGGCGATCTCCCGCTTCGTCCGCGACGCCGGTACGACCACCTCGGTATGGCGGGCGCGTGAGGCGTTCCGGACGCGGGTGAGCATGTCCGCGATCGGGTCGGAGATGTTCATCGGTTTCCTACCAGCTCGACTTGGTGACGCCAGGCAGCTCGCCCAGGAGCGCACGCTCCCGGAAGCAGATGCGGCACAGCGCGAACCGTCGCATGTAGGCCCGCGGCCGACCGCACACCGTGCAGCGGTGATACGCCTGCACCTTGTGCTTCGGCTTGCGTGCGGCCTTCGCGATCATCGACTTCTTAGCCATGTGTCTCCCTCCCCGCGCCTACGAGGCGAAGGGCATGCCGAGGAGTTCGAGAAGCTTCTTCGATTCCTCATCGGTCTTCGCCGTCGTCACGATGCTGATCTCCAGCCCGCGGAGACGGTCCACCTTGTCGTAATCGATCTCCGGGAACGCGAGCTGCTCGCGCATCCCGAGTGAGTAATTGCCCCGCCCATCGAACGACTTGCCCGGGACGCCCCGGAAGTCGCGGATGCGCGGCAGGGCGAGGGTCGTCAGCCGGTCGAGGAAGTCCCACATCCGCTCGCCGCGCAGCGTCACCTTCGCGCCGATCGAGTTGCCGGTGCGGAGGCGGAACTGGGCGATCGAGCGCTTGGCCTTCGTGACGATCGGCCGCTGGCCCGTGATGGTCGCGAGGTCACCGACGGCGTTGTCGAGCGCCTTCGCGTTCGTCAACGCCTCACCGAGCCCGATGTTGACGACGATCTTCGTCAGGCGCGGGACCTCGTTGGGGTTGCTGTATTCGAACTGCTTCTGGAGCGCCGGGACGACCTCGGCCGCGTAGCGCTCGTGCAGACGGCTGGTCACGACTTGGCCTCCATCTGCTCGCCGCACTGCTTGCAGACGCGGACCCGGCGCCCGTTGTCGAGCGTCCGATGGCCGATACGGGTCGGCTTTCCGCAGTTGCTGCAGACGATCATCACCTTGGAGATCGGCAGCGGATGGTTGACGTCGAGGATGCCGCCCGGCTCGATGCGCGGTACGCCGCCGATCCCGGAGGTCGACCCCTGGCGCGGCTTGGTGTGGCGCTTCGAGATGTTGATGCCCTCGACGACCACGCTGACGCCGCCTGCCGACGACCCGCGTCGGAAGATGCTGCGCGTGCCACCGGGCGACGGCTCGCGTCGGATGACCCGATCGACGGTCCCGCGCTTGCCGGCGTCCTTGCCGGCGAGCACGACGATCGTGTCGCCCTTGCGGATCTCGGGCACCTTCGGCGATCGGTGCTGCTTGGTCGCGGCCATCACAGCACCTCCGGGGCGAGCGAGACGATCTTCATGTAGTTGCGGTCGCGCAGTTCGCGCGCCACCGGTCCGAAGATGCGCGTTCCGCGCGGGTTGCCCTGGTTATTGATCAGGACCGCCGCGTTCTCGTCGAAGCGGATGTAGCTCCCGTCCGCGCGGCCGTATTCCTTGTTCGTGCGGACGATGACCGCTCGTACGACGTCGCCCTTCTTCACGGCCGCGTTGGGGATCGCCTGCTTGACGCTCGCCACGATGACGTCACCGACCCCGGCGGTCGTCTTGAGGGAGCGACCCATCACCCGGATGCATTGGATGCTCCGGGCGCCGGTGTTGTCGGCGACCTTGAGGCGGGTCTGGGGCTGGATCACGATCCGGCCTCTTCACGCGCGTCGGCGTCGTCGCCCTCGCTCTTGGACTCGCCATCGTCGGCGGTGTCGGCGGCATCGGTCTCGTCTGTGGCGACGGCCGTCGCGGTCTCCGCGCCCTCCTCGTCCGACTTCGTGCGGCCCGGGTGCGCCGCGGCGTGGATCGCCTCGGTGACCGCGGCCTCTTCGCCCACGACCGCCTCGCCGGGCAACCCGTGGTCGCCGGCACGCTGGACCACGCTGACCAACCGCCAGCGCTTCGTGGCCGACAACGGCCGCGACTCCTCGATGAGGACCGTGTCGCCGATGCGCGCGTCGTTGAGCTCGTCGTGCGCCTTGAACTTCGTCGTCAGGCGGATGACCCGCTTGTACAGCCGGTGGCGGGCGAGCCGCTCCACGGACACGACGATCGTCTTGTCCATCCGGTCACTGACGACGCGGCCGACCTTGGTCTTCCGCTTCCCTTGCACCTTCGTGATCGCTCCTGTCATCGCGTGATATCCCTCATGCGGTCCGGCCGAGCTTGCGCTCGCGCTGGACGGTCAGGATCCGCGCGATCGTTCGCCGCGTCTGCGGGATCGTGCTGTAGTCCTTCAGTTGGCGGGTCGAGAGCGCGAACCGCGCCCCCCAGAGGTCCTGCTTGGCCTCGCGCAGGGCATCCTCGAGCTCCGCGTCGGAGAGCGAGCGAACCTTGTTCAGATCCACCTCAGGCCTCCTTCGCGCCTTCCCGGACGACCACGCGGGTCGCGACGGGGAGCTTGTGACTGGCCAGGCGCATCGCCTCGACGGCCGCGTCGTGATCGACACCGGCCATCTCGAACAGGATCCTCCCCGGCTTGACGACGGCTACCCAGTGATCGGGCGCGCCCTTACCGGAGCCCATGCGGGTCTCGGCGGGCTTCTTCGTCGCCGGCTTGTCCGGGAAGACGCGGATCCAGATCTTGCCGCCGCGCTTGACCGAGCGGGTCATCGCGCGCCGGGCCGCCTCGATCTGGCGGCTCGTGATCCACGCCGGCTCCTGGGTCGCCAGACCGTACTCACCGAATGCCACGGTGTGACCGCCCTTGGCCAGACCGGACATGCGTCCGCGCATGACCTTGCGGTGCTTGACCCGTCGGGGCATCAACATGGCTCAGGCCCCCTGCCCCGGCTGTGCGCCGGCGCCGGCCAGCTCGGGTCGGCGGACCGGCTCGGGAGCGAAGTCGCCCCGATAGATCCAGACCTTGACGCCGATGCGGCCGTAGGTGGTATGGGCGTGGACCTGCCCGTAGCTGATGTCGGCACGCAGGGTCCCGAGCGGGATGCGACCTTCCTTGTCCCACTCGCGACGGCCCATCTCCGAGCCGCCGAGGCGGCCGGCGACCGCGATCTTGACGCCCTTCGCCCCGGCCTTCATCGACCGCTGGATCGCCTGCTTCATCGCCTTCTTGAAGGCGATGCGTCGGGTCAGCTGGCCGGCGATGTTCATCGCCACGAGATGCGCGTCGAGCTCCGGCTGGCGGATCTCCTTGATCTCGAGCTTGACCTTGCGATCGCTCATGCCGCCGATCTGCTGGCGGAGGACCTCGACGTTCGCGCCACCCTTGCCGATGACGATGCCCGGCTTGGCGGTGTGGATCGTGACCGTCACGTGGTTGATCCCACGCTCGATCTCGACCCCACTGACGCTGGCGTTAGCGAGCCGCCGCTCGATGAGCCTGCGGATCGCGATGTCCTCCTTGAGGGAGGTGGTGTATTCCTTGTCCGCGTACCACTTCGCGGTCCAGGTGCGCGAGACACCCAGGCGGAAGCCGTACGGATGGACCTTGTGTCCCATGTCAGGCCTCCTGGTCCGCGACGACGATCGTGATGTGGGTCATGGGCTTGTGGATCGGGAACGCCCGACCCTGTGCCCGCGGCTGGAAGCGCTTGATCGTCGGGCCCTCGTCGGCGATGGCATCGAAGACGATCAGATCCTCGGCGGACAGGTTGTGGTTGTTCTCAGCGTTGGCAGTCGCGCTCTTCAGCACGCGCGCGACGTCTGCCGCTGCCTTCTGCGGCATGAACCGCAGGAGCGCGGCGGCCTCCTCGACCGGCTTGCCCTTGATGGCAGTGGTGACGAGGCGGGTCTTGCGCGTCGAAGCGCGCTGGTACTTGGCGGTCGCGGACACACGCATCGGGCGGCCTACTTCAGCGCCGTCGACCGCTCGGTGTGCCTGCCGTGCCCGCGGTAGTTGCGGGTCGGGCTGAACTCACCAAGCCGGTGGCCGACCATGTTCTCGGTCACGTACACGGGGACGTGCTTGTGGCCGTTGTAGACAGCGATCGTGTGGCCGATGAACGTCGGGAAGATCACCGACGCGCGCGACCAGGTCTTGACGACCTTCTTCTCGTTGCGCTTGTTCATCTCCTCGATGCGGCCGAGGAGTCGGGCCTCGACGAACGGACCCTTCTTGACGGAACGGGACATCTGCTCCTACCTCCCCGCCTACTTGCGATGTCGCGAGCGGACGATGAGGCGTCCGGTGGTCTTGGCGCGGCGCGTGCGGTAGCCCATCGCGGGCGAGCCCCACGGCGTCTTGGGCGGCATACCGGTCGGTGACTTGCCCTCGCCACCACCGTGCGGATGGTCACGCGGGTTCATCACCACGCCACGCACCTCGGGCCGCTGGCCCATGTGGCGGGCGCGGCCTGCCTTGCCAAGGTTCTGGTTCTCGTGGTCGAGGTTGCTGACCTGGCCGACCGTCGCCATGCAGCCCATCGGGATGCGGCGCATCTCGCCCGACGGCATCCGGACGGTGGCGTAGCCACCCTCCTTCGCCAGCAGCTGGGCTGAGGTCCCGGCGGACCGGACGATCTGGCCACCCTTGCCGGGCGTCAGCTCGATGTTGTGGATCGTCGTGCCGAGCGGGATGTTCGCAAGCGGCAGCGCGTTGCCCACGCGAGCCTCGGCCTCAGGTCCGGACACGACGACATCGCCGACCCGGAGCCCGTGCGGCAGCAGCATGTAGCGCTTCTCGCCGTCGCGGTAGTGCAGCAAGCCGATCCGCGCGGAGCGGTTCGGGTCGTACTCGACCGTGGCGAGACGCGCCGGCACGCCGGTCTTGTCGCGCTTGAAGTCGATCCGTCGATAATGCTGCTTCTCGCCGCCACCCCGGTGACGGACCGTCATGCGGCCCTGGTTGTTCCGCCCGGAGCCACGCTTCTGCGACTCGAGCAGGGGCTTGTACGGCTCCTTGGTGGTGATCTCCTCGAAGGTCGAGCGAGTCATCTGGCGGAGCCCAGGCGAGGTCGGCTTGTAACTGCGAAGCGGCATCGTCAGACCCCCTCGAAGAATTCGATCTTCTGGCCGGGGGCCAGGGTGACGATGGCCTTCTTCCAGGGCGTGGTGTGGCCGACAATCCGGCCGCGCCGCGTCCCGCGTCGCTTCTCCTTGGCCTTCGTGGTCAGGACGTTGACCGACACGACGGTCACGGCCTCCTTCTTGTAGAGCTCCTCGACGGCCGACTTGATCTGGATCTTGTTGGCCTTCTCGTGGACCGCGAACGTGTACTTGCCGCGACCCGACTCGTCGATCGACTTCTCGCTCACGACGGGGCGCACGATGATCTCTGCCGCAGTCAGGGCGCTCACGCGTGGGCCTCCTTCGCGGCGCCGCCGTACACGGTCTCCATCCGCGCGAGCGCGGGCTGCTCGATCAGGACGAGGTCCGCATCGATCAGATCGACCACGTTGAGCGAGTCGGCGAGGATCACGTTGACGGTCGGCAGATTGCGCGCCGACAGCTCCAGGTTCTCGTCCCGACCGGGCGCGACGAGGAGGACACGACCGTTCGCCTCGAGCGCCTTGAGGACGCCGGCGAGCTCGCGGGTCTTCTTGGCCTCCATGCCGAACCCGTCGATGACCTTGACCTGGTCGTCGCTGAGCTTCGCCGTCAGCGCGCCACGTAGTGCGAGGCGCTTCATCTTGCGAGGCAGGCGCTGCTCATAAGAGCGCGGATGCGGTCCGAAGACCGCGCCGCCGCCGCGGTAATGCGGCGCCGTCCGCGAGCCCTGGCGGGCGCGGCCGGTGCCCTTCTGGCGATACGGCTTCTGACCGCCGCCGCGGACCTCGCCGCGGGTGCGCGTGTCGTGGGTCCCGATCCGGCGGGCCGCCAGCTGGGCGGTCACGACCTGATGCAGGACCGCGGTGTTGACCGGGGCGGCGAAGAGCTCGTCGCTGAGCTCGACGTTGCCGACGGTCTTGCCGGTGCGGTCGTACAGGGGGGTCGACGGCATCGTCAGACCTTCCTCACGAGGATCAGCGAGCCACGCGCGCCGGGGAGGCTCCCCTTGACGAGCAGCAGGTTGCGCTCGGGATCGGTGCGCACGACACGCACCTTCTTGATCGTCACGGTGTCGTCGCCCATGTGACCGGCCATCCGGACGCCCTTGTAGACACGGCCAGGCGTCGTGCCGGGACCGATCGAGCCGGGCTCGCGGTGGTGGTCGGACCCGTGCGTCTTGGGTCCGCGGCGGAAATGGTGACGCTTGATGTGGCCCGCGAAGCCCTTGCCTTTCGAGACACCCGACACGTCGACGTTGTCGCCGGCTGTGAACAGGTCCTCGATCGACACGGTCTGGCCGACCTCGTAGTCATCGACGCTGTCGACCCGGAACTCACGCAGCGTCGCCAGGCTCTGGGCCGCCTTTGGTAGGGCCTTGAGCTGGCCCGCCTCGGGCTTGCTGAGCTTCTTGGCCGGCTCCGCCCCGAGCTGGATGGCGGTGTAGCCGTCACGCTCGGTGGTGCGCAGGCGCGTGACGGTATTCGGTTCGATAGCGAGCACGCTCACGGCCACCATCGTCCCGTCGTCCTGGAACACCTGCGTCATCCCGACCTTGCGGCCGATCAATCCGATCGACATCACATCTTGATCTCGATGTCGACGCCAGCGGCGAGGCTGAGTCGCATCAGGGCGTCGACGGTCTTCGAGCTCGGATCGAGGATGTCGACGAGCCGCTTGTGGGTGCGGATCTCGAACTGCTCCCGCGAGTCCTTGTCGATGAACGGCGAACGCAAGACGGTGAACTTCTCGATGCGAGTAGGCAGCGGCACCGGGCCGAGGACGTCAGCGCCGGTGCGCTGCGCGGTCTCGACGATCTGCGCCGCCGACTGGTCGAGCAGTCGGTGGTCGTAGGCCTTGAGGCGGATCCGGATCCGCTGCTTCGCCATCGCTTCGTTACTCGGCGATCTTGGTGATGGCGCCGGCGCCGACGGTGCGGCCACCCTCGCGGATGGCGAAGCGCTGGCCGATCTCGAGACCGATCGGGGTGATCAGCTCGACGGTCATCTCGACGTTGTCACCGGGCATGATCATCTCGGCCCCGTCGGGCAGCCCGATGGCGCCGGTCACGTCGGTCGTGCGCAGGTAGAACTGCGGGCGATAGCCGTTGTAGAAGGGGGTATGCCTGCCGCCCTCCTCCTTGGTCAGCACGTAGACCTGGGCGCTGAACTTGGTGTGCGGCTTGATCGAGCCACTCTTGGCCAGCACCTGGCCGCGCTCGATCTCGTCGCGCTCGATGCCCCGGATGAGGCAGCCCACGTTGTCGCCGGCCTGACCCTCGTCGAGCAGCTTCTTGAACATCTCGACACCGGTCACGACGATCTTGCGGGTCGGCTTGATGCCGACCATCTCGACCTCGTCGCCGACCTTGACGATGCCGCGCTCGATGCGCCCGGTGGCGACGGTGCCCCGGCCCTTGATGCCGAACACGTCCTCGACCGGCATCAGGAACGGCTTGTCGACCGCCCGCTCGGG
>DATNFQ010000071.1:0-3305 GCA_035606295.1 Patescibacteria group bacterium | reverse complement strand
TTCCAGGCTGCGACGAGCTGCTCGGGCGAGACGTCCACGCCCTCGAGGCGGACCCGGAAGGTCTTCTGCCAGAGCTGGCCGAACCCCTGGAGGGGTCCAGACAGGCGCCGGCCGCTGACTGCGTCGACGGACGCCCCCCTGACGCCGCTGGCGGACAGGCGATCGACGGTCGGCGCCCAGTTGGCCGAATCGCGCGAGCCGGTCACGCGTCCACGGCAGCCATCGCCGCCGCCTCGTCGGGCAGGATCTCGATCGCCTCATCCAGCCGGGTGAGGGCAAGGATCTGGCGGTAGTGGTCGGACAGGCCGATCGCAAGGAGCCGGACACCGGACCGTTGGGCGCGGACGAGGAGCGTCACCAGCAGACCGATGCCACCGCTGTTCATGTACTCCATCGCGGAGAAGTCGAGGGCGACCGCCCGAGCGCCGTCGTCCACCGCCGCGCCGAAGCCCTCGGTCAGCTCCGTGTCACTCGCCGACGTGACGTCACCAGTGATCCGCAGGAACGCGACGTCGCCTGACCGCGCGCGTTCGATGGTCGTGGTCGTCATGCCGCGTCTCCTTCGACGATGTCCATGAAGTCCGAGAGCCGGGTGATCCGGAAGATCTCCTGGTAATGCGGCGTGAGCCCCACGGCTCGGACGCCGCGGCCGTCGCGTCGGGCGTCGGCGAGCAGCCGGACGACGAGCGCGATACCGGTGCTGTTGATGTAGCCGACCTCGCCGAAGTCGAGCGTCAGACCGGGCGAGCCTGAGGTCGCGACCTCGCGATAGGCATCACTCAGGGTCTCGTCGGCGCGGCTGTCGAGATCGCCACGCATCTGCAAGCGGACGCCGTCGGGTCTGCCGACGACCTCGGCGCCGAAGCTCCGATCAGTCATGACGCTTCTCCTCACGGGCGATGCGGAGCGTGACGGTCTGCGTGCCCGCGGCTTCATCGGCCGACACGTCGATCGCGTCGACCATGTGCTCGATGAGGAACAGGCCCCAGCCACGCGGCTTCTGGTCGCCGGCCAGCTTTCGCTCGAGGTCGGGGGTCTCGGGATCGGTCGGGACGGGTCCGGACAGGGCCCGGTCGGTGACGCGAACGATGACGTCCGTGGGCGTCACCACGACGTCGACGTCGAATGGCACGTCGGCCCGGCCGTGGCTGCCGTACTCGATGGCATTCATCGCAGCCTCACTGACGGCCGTCTTCAGCCGATCGACCCGATCGGGCGGCAGTTCCAGATCGGCGACGGCGGCGGCGACCCGGTCCATCGCCTCGCGGTCGTTCCCGGCGAGTCCCGGGAGGCTGAACGAGGTGAGGGCCGTCGAGTCAGCGGAGCTGTCGGCGACACCCGCCGATCGGCGTAGCGTCACGAGCGTGATGTCGTCCTCCTGCTCGTGGTCGGGCCCGGTGAATGTCCGGAGCGTCTCCAGCAGTCGATCGAGCAGCTCGCTGCCGGCGTCGTCGACGACGAGGGCGTCGCGAAGCCGGTCGAACCCGAACATCTCGCGGTCCGGGTCGTGCGCCTCGACGAGGCCGTCGCTGTAGAGCAGGACGTTGCTGTCCGGCGCGATCGTGCCTTCGACCTCCTCGTACCGGATGCCCGGCAGGAGCCCGAGCGGCATCCCGGTGGCCCGGATCTCGGTCACCGTGCCGCCCGACCGGACGAACGGCAGGTTGTGGCCGGCGTTGGCGATCACGATCCTGCCCGTCGCCGGGTCGAGGACGGCGAACAGGCACGTCACGAACATCCGGGCCGGCATCTCGGGCACGAGCAGGTCGTTCGCCCGGGAGAGGATCTCGCCTGGCGACGACAGCCTGGACGCCTCGGCACGCAGGACGCTGTGCGTCCGGGCCATGACGAGCGCCGCCGGGACCCCCTTGTCGGTGACGTCGCCGACGGCGATCCCGATCCGGCCGTCAGGCAGCTCGACGAAGTCATAGAAGTCGCCACCGACCGCGCGCGCCGGACCATAGAACGCGGCGATCTGCCATTCGGGCAGGCGCGGGAGCTCACGCGGCAGGAACTGCTGCTGGATGAGCGTCGCGACCCGAAGTTCCTGGGCGAGGCGCTCCTTCTCGGCCGCCTCGGCGGCCTGTTCGCGCACGAGCTGGGCGACCCGGATGGCCGGGGCGGCCTGGGCAGCCAGCGTGGCAAGGAGCCGGCGATCGTCGGTGGAATAGTCCTGCTCGGAGAGCCGCGGCCCGAGGTTCAGCGTCCCGATGAGCTCGCCCTGCGTGACGAGTGGGACGACGAGCGCCACGTCGGCGTCACGCAATGCCTGCACCGCGGGCGACTCCAGCTCGAGTCGGCCGACGTCGACCGGACCGGGAGCGGACTGGAGGTACGCGAACAGCGGATCGGCCTCGGGGATGTCGACGGCGATCGAGGCGAGGTCTGCGCCGGCCGCTGCGGCGATCCCAGCCGGGGCGTCGGTCGCAGGCTCGAGCGGGTCGTGATCCGGTGCGGGCTCGACACCATCAGTGGACCGATCGACGAGGCGGCGGAACGGTCTGGTCAGGGCTGTCATCGAGACCATCCTCGAGGAACGTCGTTCCGACATCGTTACGGCCGATCTCCGCTTCGGCCGGACGACTGAAGCAGCCAGAGGGAAGCCGAGGTCGGACGCACCGCTTCGTCAGCGGTGGCCGTGAGGTCAGCGACGAGCGCATCGAGGTCGACGCCGATGCGCAGCCGGTCGGCGAACGCCGCGGCTGTGCGCTGGCCGTCATAGCGAGCCCGGTCGAAGCGGCGATCGACCGCCTGCTGGATCCGGTGGCGGATCGGCTGGAAGAGGGCCGCGGCGACGAGCGTCGAGATCGCGACGACGATCGTGCCCGTTTCGATGAATCTCGCGAGTGCCGTTTGGAGGCCGACGACGAGCACCCAGAAGAGGGCAAGGATCGTCCCCGTGACGAGACCCCACGAGAGCGTCCGGCTGACGATCCGGTCGATGTCGTAGAGCCGGTAGCGCAGGATCGCGACGCCGATCGCGAGCGCGACCGTCGGATAGGCGAACAATGCCGGCAGCCAGGCGATGACGCCGAGCTGCGGTCCGCCGATCGCGAACGAAGCGAGACCGATGCCGATGCTGCAGACGACGAAGAGAGCGGCAGACAGCAGCCAGCGCATCTGGAGCCGTTCGATCCCCACGGCCCGTCGATAGCGACGCAGGAGGTCGGCCACGCCGGCCACGAGCACCCCGATCGGGATCATCGTCCCGATCAGGACGGCACCCGGTGGCGGCGTTGCGCTCCCATCGCCGCCGAATGGCGAGAGCAGGTTCGGGCCGCGGAGCTCCCTCCCGTCCTGGGCGG
>DATNFQ010000070.1:0-7509 GCA_035606295.1 Patescibacteria group bacterium | reverse complement strand
GCTATCGAAGCGCGCCTCGGGAGCCACGACCGCGATCGCGACGATCCGCGAGGCTGAACCCTCGGGAATGTCGACCCGCGAGGCGAAGCTCTCGGGCAGGTCGACGAGGAACAGGCGTATGTGCGCCCCGGGCTCGAGGTTGACTGCGCGCCGATCGGAACCGTAGTCGGAAGCATCGGACAGCCTCAGGACAGGCGACAGTCCTTCGCACATGCTTGTTCCCGGAGCGAGGCGGATATCCATCTCGATCGCGTCGAGCCCGCCGACGGTCACAGCGACAGGGGCGGTTGCCTCGAGGTCCGGGTCGGAACGGAGGTCGCGGGCCAAGGCCTCGGCATCGGCGGGAGCAGGGCCCACTCCGCAGCCGCGTCCCGACGCTCGTGGGTCACCCAGGAGGATGACTGCTTCCGAGGGCTTGTCACCCAGCTCCATGGCGGATCGCTCGAGGCCCACGTGCCAGGGATCGGCCGCGGAAAACCTCACCAGCCCGCCGAGGAGGCCGTATGGCACGGCGACAGGCTCACCGTTCTGCGTGGCATCCCTCGCACGCGCGCTGAACTTTGAGTCGAACCAGCGGAGCCGCTGCTCGACTACCGTGTCGCCGCCTTGGGCGGACATCCGGACACGGAACTCCATGTCGGCGAACGGCCACACCGGCCCACGCACAAGCTCGAAGTCGAAGCGCTCGTACGGGGCTCCTGTGTCCGTCGCGTACAGGAGCGGGAGCTCCCCCGTCGACCCGGGAGCAGTGGTATCGACGTAACCCTCCGCCCCGCTCCCGGCCACGCGTGCTTTGAGGAACTTCTGCAAGCGCGCGGTCGCCTCCGCTTGGGCTGCGGCGGGGTCGGTCTGCGCGAACGGCGGGAGCATGGTCCACCGTTCTACGACCCAGAGGCCGGTCGGGCCCGTCTTGCCCGACTGCTTGAGATCGATGAGGACAGTCTCGTAATGCCGCGCGTCGATCGTCGGCGCACACGCCGCTGCACCTGCTCCGTAATCCCCCTCCGGGAAGACCGTGTAGAGCGTGTTCGTCTTCGTCGGCGCACAACGGACGTACGCGACCTGAAGGACCCCGTCCTCGGTCGTGTATTCGAGTGGCAGATAGGCATTGAACAGGAACTGGTCCCAGCCTAGCTTCTCGCGGAGGAATCGCTCGACGATGTCAACGCCGCCCGCCGCGATGTACGCCCACCATTCCCCGGAAGGGTCGCTCAGGCCGGGATCGACCTGCCATTTGTACGCAGTGTCGCCGGCATCGGCCTGATCCTGGGCCGCCCAAAGCTCCTCCACGTTCGACTGCGGCCACATCCCGCCGGACGTCGGCGACTCAGACGCGACTGACGGCGCAGTCGTCGGCTGCGTCGGTCGGGCGGCCCGGGACCGCGCCCACAAGACGCCGTCCTGATCGCGCAGCGAGTCGGTCGCCGCGTCGTGCACGACGCGGATCGCGATGTCCACCTTCATGCTGCCGCACCCGCCACCGTCGGGGAACGAGGCGTCGAGGCGGTCGTCGGAGATCTCACCCGTGCCATCGGCCGTGAAAACCTTCACGGCGTCGTCGCGGCACGCCAGGCCCGTTGCGTACTCGTCCTCGAAATGGACGGCGGGCCTCGTCCCGGCGCCGATGGTCAACGTCTGCGAACTGCCATCTGCGGGGTCGGTCGACGACCACGTCCCGTTGAAGACGGTTCGTGATTGGAAGCCACCGCCTGCGAAGAGTGCGGCGGCGACGATGGCGACGAGCAGGGCCACGGCGATGAGGCCGTATCGGACCGCCCGAGAGGGGAACGGCTTGATGTGCGCCGGCGACCACGGCAGCCGCGCCACGAGCGCGTGACGCTGCCCCGAGACGGCCACGCCCTCGACGATCGCGGCGAGACGTCCGTCGCCCGGACGCTCGTCGGCCGTTGCGAGGAGGTGCTGTCGGAGCTCGACGGAGAAGCTGTCGTTCATCATGCGATCTGCTCCCGGATGCGCGCGGGTTCGCGGTCATCGGCTTCGATCGCGGCACGCAGCGCACTGGTTGCTCGGCTGAGCCGGGACTTGGTCGTCCCGAGCGGGATCCCCATCGCCTGCGCGGCATCCGCGAGTGGTAGGTCGAGGTAGTAGACGAGGACGACAACGGCGCGCTGCTCGGGCGATAGCCTCGCGAGGCCACGCTCCAGCTGGTCGCGGATGGCGAGGTCGCCCTCGCCACCGATCGTCGCCGGCTCATCGGCCGGGGTGAGCCGGATCTCGACGGCGTCCAGGCGCTTCGTTCGTCGGGAGCCTTTGAAGCACGAGCGCACGAGGAGCCGACGCATCCAAGCATCGAACTTGTCCGGCTCCCGAAGCCCGGGCAGGGAACGCCAGGCCTCGATGAACGCGTCCTGGACCGCATCCTGCGCCGCGTACTCGTCGCGCAGGATCATCCGCGCGACCGCGGTCAGTCGACCGAGCGACTGCGCCGCGAGCGCGGAGAAGGCGTCTCGATCGCCGTCTCGCGCCCGGATCACCAGATCGCGCATTGCTCACCGTCGATATCGGCGCGGCGACGTGCCGCGCTGTGAATGATGTGGCGCCCCCATCGCGGAAAGGTTCCGGATTTCGCTACGGCCGAAAGACTGAAGGCGCCGGTCCCCAAGGCCGGCGGCTTCGATGTCACGTGCGGTCCGCGAACTGTTCGAGTCTTCGTTCGCGCTTAGGGTGCGAGATCGGCCGGGAACACCAGCGACCCGGATTCAACGGGTGTCCACGTTCCGGGATCGAACTCAACGGGGTTGAACGACGCCAGCCAGGCGTCGCAGTCCTTGGCGGCCGAGGCGTCCTGGGAGAACCAGATCGCGATCTGTTGAGGCGAGCCGGCCTTGACCATGAGCGCCGACCAGGTGCCGGGAGTCTCGTTATGGATCGTGGTCTTCTCGGTCGTGCCGCCGAGCGTCCAGATGTCGCCCTTCTGGTCGGCACACCCCAGCCGCACGGTGTGGGTGCCTTCGAAATAGGCCGTTACGGCCGTGCCTGAGACCTTCGCACCTTCGGCGAGGGCGTCGACCGTCGTCGTCGCGGTCCCGCCATCGAGCTTGAATTGCACGTTGCCGCCGAACCCGCCTTTCGGGGTGGCCGTGGCAGCCGGTGTCTCCGCCGCTGCCGACGCTGACGCTGCGGCCTGTGATGGGGACGCGACTGTAGTCGGTGCAGGCGCTGAAGCGGCGGATGTTCCCCCGCCCGACGCCCCCGCGCAACCGACGACGAGGAGCGTGCTGACGAGAACGCCAAACACCATTCGCATGCTCATCCCTCCTGGTGGTTCGTACACCATGTGGAAGGAAAGGCGTCGAAAAGTTCCGGATTGCCGAAAAGATGAAGCCGCCGGCCCGAAGGCCGGCGGCTTCGTTGGCGAGGTCGCTGAAGCGTCAAGCGCCTCGGAGCGTCAGGGCATCTTCGGCGCCGTCAGCGTCCCGGACTCCACCGTCTCGAAACCCGTAAGGTCGAGCGTGGGTAGATCGACTGCCTTCAGCCAGGCGTCGCAGTCGCTTGCAGTTGATGCGTCCTCCGAAACCCAGATCCCGATCTTCGCGGGCGAGCCAAGCTTCATGATGACCGCCGACCAGTCTCCGGCGCGCCCGCCTTCGACGGTCGACTTCTCGGTCTTGCCGCCAACGGCCCACATGTCGCCGCTCTGGGCTGCGCAACCAACCTGGACGGTGTGGGTGCCGGTGCCGATCTGCGTGACGGCCGTACCGGACACGTTCGTGCCGTTGGCGACCGCGTCGACGGTCGTGGTCGAGGGCTGTCCGTGGTACTTGAACTGGACGGCCCCACCGAACGCGCCGGCCCCGCTGGCCGAGGCAGCCGGCGCCGACGCCGCAGGCGCGGCACTGCCGGTCGCGCCGGCGCAACCGACGACGAGAAGTGCGCTGACAAGGACACCGAGGATCGATCGCATGCTCATCCCTCCTACCCCTTATGAGGACCTCATGGAAGGAATGGCGTTAAAAAGTTCCGTTCTGGTCCAAGAAAGTCGCCGGCCCCCCCAAAGCCGGCGACTTCGACGCGTGCGACGCGCTACTGGGCGAGCCGCTGCCAGGTCAGGGCGTACTCCCCTCGCCCCATCGACAGTCGACCACCTGGCAGGCGGACCGGGTCGGCGTTGCCGGCGACGTCCAGGACGACGACGACCGCAGAGCCCGTCTCCTCACTGCCCTCCCAGTCGATGACGGCGATCTTCGATCCGTCGGGGGACCAGATCGGGGCATTGCTCCCGTGGTAGCCCGGCAACGTCTTGAGCTCCTTTCCGGTTGCATCCGTGATGACGACCTGCCATCCCTGACCGGTGTAGTCCTGGCTCATGTACGCGATCTGCGAGCCGTCCGGTGAGTACGACGCATTCTTTGCGGACCTGAAGCCGGGCGAGATCAGACGCTCGGTCGCGCCGTCGAAGCCGACCAGATAGACGCCGAGCGCCAAGTTGGGATCGCCCGCGGAGTACAGGATCGTCGAGCCGTCCGGACTCCACTCACCGTCGGAGTCGCCACCCTCCAGGCTTCGGATGTGGTTCAACTTCTGGGCGTTCTTGCCGTCGACATCGACGACATACGTATCCGTGTATCCACCGGGATCGACCCCGACCAGGAGGCGCTTGCTGTCGGGCGACCACACCGGGCCCCAGGCATCGCCCGGCAGGGTCGTGATCACGTTCCGCGAGGAACCGTCGGCGGCCGTTGTGACGATCTGCAAGCGGGATGCGTTGGGCGTACCCGCCCACGCCATGTAGGCGAGCGACCGCCCGTCCGGTGACCACGTCATGATGCCGAGACCACCGTGGTCGATCACCTTGGCGTTCGACCCGTCGGCGGCCGCCACGATGATGTCGGCCGTCGTCTGATCGGCATCGCTGAATCGCTCATAGGCGAGCTTGGTCCCGTCGCGCGAGAACGTCGGACGGTTGAATGTCGGGTCGCCTGTCGTGAGTTGTGTCGGGGTCATCGATCCAAGATCGGTCGTGACGATCTGTCCGTTCGAGACCCACGCGAACGTCCCGTTCCGCGCGAACCCGAAGGGCGGCGGCAGGCGGTGTTGCGAACCGATCGCGAAGAGCGCGATCGCCAGGGCGAGGAGCAACGCGATCGCGGCGATGATCGGCGTCAGCCGCGGAACCGGCTGGAGCCGTGTGGTGAGCTGCATGGGGATCCACCTTTCGGTGAGGAGCCACGCCGGCCGAGGTCGGATCCGCGACGTGCGCGCGAGGGCCGCATCGGCCACCGCGTCGGCACCGTCGTTCGAGACGCGCTCGTCGAGCCACGTGGTCATGAGGAAGTCGAAGGTCTCGTCGGTCATGCGACGGCTCGTCATGTCGCACCCCCCTCGGCGATCGGGAGGCTTCGCGCATCGGCATCGAGTGCCGCCCGCATCGCCGTGATCGCGCGCTGGAGTCGGGAACGGACCGTTCCCGAAGGCAATCCGAGGACCGCCGCGGCCTCTTCCGGCCGCAGACCGAGGTAGTAGTACAGGACGAGGACCGCCCGTTGGTCGACCGGCAGTCGTCTGAAACCTCGATCGAGCTGATCGTGGTCGAGCAGCCGACTCGTCGGGTCCGGCGCGGGAAGGTCGAGGGCAGGAAGCTGGACTTCGCGAACGTGCCGGCTGCGCGTCCTGCGTGCTTCGCGATAGCACGCATTGACGAGCATCCGGTGCAGCCAGGCCTCGAAGCGGTCGGGGTCGCGAAGGCCGTGGATGTGGCGCCAAGCGGCGACGAGCGCCTCCTGCGTCGCGTCCTCGGCCGCTGCCTCGTCGTGGAGGATCAGTCGCGCGATGGCCAGGAGTCGACCGACCGAGACGCGCGTCAACTCACTGAACGCGTCATGGTCGCCGGCCATCGCCCGCTCCACGAGATCCCGCATCGGGCCTCCGTGTTGCGCCACCGATCTGGTCGCGCTACAGCCTATGAGTCCGCGTCGTGGCTATCTATCTCCGAAATCGATCGTCGAGTCCACGTCGCGTGGTACGGTGAACGTTCGCCGCCTCTTGCGACGAAGCTCCGCGTGGTCGCCTCCTCTCGAACGGACCGTGCGCCGGCAAGCCAGTTCGAGAACAACAGGAGGTCATGATGGCCACCGGTACCGTCAAGCGCGTCGTTTCCGATCGGGGCTTCGGCTTCATCGAAGCCGAGGACCAGAAGGAATACTTCTTCCATCGGAACAGCCTCGAGGGCTCGCTCGACTTCGACCGCCTCTCGGGCGGCGAGCGTGTCGAATTCGAGGTGGAGCAGAGTCCCAAGGGCCCGCGCGCCAACAAGGTGCGCGCCGCCTAAGGACGTCGCGGCTGATTCAGCCGCAGCCCTACACAGGTCGGCCCGGGTCAGTGATGGCCCGGGCCGACTGATTCGTCTGCAACGAACGGAGGCCGAGGATGAAGATCGGCGCGATCGTCCCGCAGGGTTGGGTCGGCGAATACGACGGATGGGATCCGACGACCGCCTGGAGGCGAACGGCGGCCGTCGCCCAGCAGGCGGATCGGCTTGGGTTCGAGTCGATCTGGCTCTTCGACCATTTCCATACGATCCCGCGACCGACCGACGAGATCACCTTCGAGTCGTTCACCTCGTTGTCGGCCCTCGCGGCGATGACGACCCGCGTGCGCCTCGGCCACATCGTCATCTGCACCGCGTTCCGCAACCCGGCACTCACGGCCAAGATGATCTCGACGATGGATACGATCAGCGACGGTCGGATGGAGCTCGGCATCGGGGCGGGCTGGAAGCGCGACGAGTGGCTCGCGTACGGCTACGGCTTCCCGGAGACGCGCGAGCGTCTCGCCCGGCTCGGCGACGACCTCGAGGTGATCAGCGCGATGCTCGCCGGCGACAAGCACGAGCACGCGTCCTTCAAGGGCGAGTACAGCAGCGTCCGCAACGCGATCAACGTCCCGAAGCCGATCCAGCAGCCGCGGGTCCCGATCATGGTCGGCGGAAACGGGCCGAACGTCACGTGGCGGCTCGCCGCGCGCTTCGCCGATGAGCTGAACGTCGACGGGCTGACGGCGAAGGAGGTCCGCAAGGCGCTCCCGACGATCCGCGCGCGCTGCGAGGAGGTCGATCGAGATCCTGCGACGCTCGCGATCTCGGTCCACATCTGGACGGAGACGCTGAGCATCCCCGGTCAGCGGCGGGTCGACCTGTTGGGTGCCTATCGCGAGTCCGGCGTCGACCGCGTCATGGGTCTGGACACCGGCGCTGCGACGTCGGACGAGGCCCTCGAAACGCTGGCAGCCGACGCGCGGAGCGCAGGGCTCGACCTAGCAGACCCGAGTTAGCCGGCTAGCTCCTCGAAACGGCGGACCGGGTGGTTGGCCCGGAACATGTCGTTCGGGTCGTACCGCTGCTTCACGGCCAGCAGCCGATCGAAGGTCGCCTCCGGATAGATCGTCCTCGGGTCCACACGGGTCTCGGTGAAATTCAGGTAGCGCCGTCCGCTATCCCACGGCGCCATCGCCTCGAGGATTCGCTGGGCATGGTCCTCGACCGCGATGAGC
>DATNFQ010000069.1:0-4771 GCA_035606295.1 Patescibacteria group bacterium | reverse complement strand
CAGCCAGCGGAACGCTTCCCCATGCTCGGTCCGCCCGAGCCACGGATCCGAAGTGGCCGGTGCGAGCGGGAGGCCGAGCCGCTCGAAGGTGTCCGTGACGCGGGTCCGCCAGTCCTTCTCGAGCTCCGCCATCGGTCGCGCGAGGACGCCAGCCTCGACCAGCGGACCTTCGGACTCCAGCGGCGTGAAAACGGTCCCGGCGTGGGGCCCGAGGGTCTCGAGGGCGGTGACGAGGCGGTGGCGAGCCTCGCCGTCGTTCGAGGCCAGCCGCTCGAGCCATGCCCCGACATGCATCAGGTGGTACCGCTCCTCGCGACGAAGCTTGCCTACGAGATCGGCGAGCGGCTGCCACGACGAATCGGCCAGCGCCTCGAGCCGGACCGAATCCGCGGTCTCGTAGAGATAGCGGCGGGCGATCGTCATCGCCCAGTCGCCGCGGCCGTGGTCGAGCAGGCGGGCGTGGCGGTAGGCGCCGGGCTCACGGTCGTACGCGATCGCGTCGGGATCCTGTCCCGTGACACCACCGAGCAGCGCGTACAGCGCCGCCGCGTGCCCGAGCTCGTCCTGCGATAGCGAGCTCATCGCCACATCCTCTTCGAGCATGGGGGCGATGCCGGTCCATTCCGAGTCGCTGAAACCGATCACGAACTCGTCGTCCGCCATGGCCAGAAGCAGCTCGTCGAGGCCAGCGACCGGGGGCGCCGTCGCTATCATCGGGAGCGTGCCTTCGGCTTCTCCTGACCCGCCGCCTCACGCGCGGCGGCCAGCTTCTCGCGCATCACGTAGCCGCCAGGCTTCTTGAACGACCGATCGAGCGGCGGCTGGAGGAGATCGGGATCCTCGAGGTCGAGGATGTCCCCGCGGCGCACGACCCACAACCGGACGCTCTCCTGGCGTCGGCCGAACATCTCGCGGGCGTAGTGCATGGCCAGCTCGGCATCCGGCGCCATCACGCTCCCGCCGTGACGCATCGGATCGCCGTCCTTCTCCTGGCGGAACACTTCCCACGCCTCCAGCGTCGGTGCGTCGCTCCCCGCCTGGCGGACGCTTGCGCGGCTCATCGCGGCGTTGCTGCCTCGGCTCGCTCGCTCACGCACACCAGAGTGCGCTCGCTCACGTGATCGTCAGCGTCTTGCGCTGATCTCGCGACAGCGCCCGCCGCCTAGGCAGCCCACTCATGCCGCGGCCGGCACGCCCAGGATCGTGTCTCGAACCCAGCGGGTCTCGTCGCGGGCGAGTCGTCGGAACTCGAGACGTTGCTCGGACATCGGCCCGTGGTTCGTGACGACAGTCCGAAGCTCGTTCCAGTCAGGCTCGGTGTAGCGCCACTCGCCGGCGTCGTCATCGAAGCGCAGCTCGGGGTCGGGGATGACCAACCCGAGCTCGCGGATCCGCGGCACGTAGATGGTCAGGAACTCCTGGCGGAGCTCCTCGGACGACTTGGCCTTGATCCGCCAGCGCAGATCCATGTCCTTCTCACGCGGCGTGCGCGGGCCGTGCATCTGCATCAGCGGTCCCCACCACCGATCGAGCGCGTCCTGGATCGCCGCTCGTTGCGCCGGCGACCCCGTGACCATCGTCACGACGACGTCGCGCCCATGCATGATGTGGACCGACTCCTCCCAGCAGATCTTGCGCATCGTCCGGGCGTACGGGGCGTAGCTCGAATCACGGAGCGCCTGCTGAGCGACGATCGCGGCAGCATCGACGAGCCACGCGATCATCCCGACGTCAGCCCAGCCGACGGTCGGGTAGTGGAAGACGTTGTGGAACTTCGTCTTGCCGGCCAGCAGGTCGTCGAACATCGTCTCGCGCGGCTTGCCGAGGTCCTCCGCCACTCGGTAGAGCAGCTGGGCGTGACCGACCTCGTCCTGGACCTTCGCGGTGAGCGCGAGCTTGCGCCGGAGCGTCGGGGCTCGCATCAGCCACTCGCGCTCGGGGAGAACCCCCATCAGCTCGGAGTTGGCATGCATCTCGACGAAGCGCAGGACGGCCGTCCGGTACTCGTCGGGCATCGGATCGACGGCCTCGACCTTGCCGCCATTCATCACGTGCGCCTCGAACCGCGCGAACCACGCGTCGTACGCCTCGTCGTGCTTTCGGGCGGGCGCCGCACCGCCCGACCGTTCGGTCGGCGAGAGGACCGGATCGAGGGCGAGCGGATCGGTCATGACGCCAGCCTACGCCTCATCCGCGGTACCGTCAGGAGCCGGTGAACCGCGGTGGACGCTTCTCCTTGAACGCGGCGAGGCCTTCGGCGTGGTCGGCTGAGGCGCCGGCGATGCCCTGGACCTTCGCCTCTCCGTCGAGCGCCTCGTCGAGCGTGAGCGTCGCCGAGCGCTGCAGTGCCGCCTTCGTCAACGCGAGCGCGATCGGAGCGGCTTCGGCCAGTCGGTCGGCCAGGGCGCGCGCCTCGATGAGGAGCTGGTCGCCCGGAACGACCCGCGACACGAGTCCGAGGCGGAGCGCCTCCCCCGCATCGAGCGTGTCACCGGCGAGTGCCAGCTCCGCGGCCTTCGCGGCACCGATGAGCCGCGGGAGGAACCACGTCGCGCCACTGTCGGGGACCAGCCCGATCCGGCCGAAGGCGAGCACGAAGCGAGCCTCCTCGGCACAGATCCGCAGGTCGCACGCGAATGCGAGCGATGCGCCCGCCCCGGCAGCGACACCGTTGACGGCCGCGATCACGGGCTGCCCCATCGATCGGATGGCACGGATGATCGGGTTGTAGCGCTCGCGCAACTCGACATCCAGCGGCGCGGCATCTGGCTGATCGCGCTCCGCCAGATCCTGTCCGGCGCAGAAGGCCCGCCCAGCACCGGTCAGGATCACCGCATGGACCGCCCGGTCATCGGCCAGCGACTCGAGCCCCTTTCGAAGGGCGAGCTTCATCGGCACGGTCAGCGCATTGAGTGCCTCGGGGCGGTCGAGGGTGAGCGTGGCGACGGCGCCGTCGATCTCGACCTTGAGCCCGTCGGTCACCGCCGGGACGCCGCGCGGGTCGTCAGCTGAACTCGACGAGACGGCCGTCGACGATCTCGAAGAGCCGTCGATCGACCGGTTCATCAGCGCCGCCGGATTGCTCGATCACGAACTCG
This sequence comes from Patescibacteria group bacterium, assembly GCA_035606295.1. Lineage (GTDB taxonomy): Bacteria > Chloroflexota > Limnocylindria > Limnocylindrales > CSP1-4 > SPCO01. The sequence goes on along the minus strand of DATNFQ010000069.1, from coordinate 1,673 downwards.
CTGAACATCGCGGCAAAACCGGCATCGTCGGGTCGAAGTGGCGCGGCCGCCAGCAGATGTCGCTCCGGGATGCCGACCAAGACGCGACCATGCGGGCTGAGCTCGCGCTGCAGGTAGTCGAGTGTCTCGGGAAGGATGATCCGGGCGGCATCCATGCCATCGCCGGTATCCGAGCTGATAAGTCGCCGATCACCCTCGGTCTCGTCGGTCCATGGAGCTGTGGCGGCCCATTCGCGCAGGTTCGCGACCGCGGCCGACTGCAGCTCGGCAGGTTCGATGCCCCACGACAGCAGGTGATCGCCGTTGACGAGGATGTCGAACCCACCGGCCGCCATCGCGTAGACGACCGGGATACCCGCCGGTCCCTCGTCGAGTAGCGGCTGGGAGTGGCTCTGCATCGAATGCTGCGCGAGCGTCTCCCGGTCGACGGTCTCGAGCGGAAGGCCGGTCGTACCGACCGGACGGAAGGCCGGGCGGACGAGCCCCCGTGCGAGGCTCCAGTCATGCTCCGGCGCGTCCACCGGGGACGCCGAAGGTTCGGGCGCCGGGACATGACCGCTTACCGGGGCCGACGCATCGATCGGCGCGAGGATGTCGGGCGGCGCGTCGCGGATCGCGGCGACCGGCTCGTCGGCCAGGTCACGCGCGAAGTCGCGTCCGACATCGGTCCCGCCCTCGTTCGGGTCACGCTCCATCGCCGGTCATCCTCCCTCGGTGCATGGCCTCGTCATGGTGCGGCATCGATCGTGTCATCGGCCCGTCCATGTGGGTGGCCGTTTCTCCTGGAAGGCGCGCATCCCTTCGCGCTGGTCGTTCGTCGCGAAGAGGTCGAAGAACGCGTCACGCTCAGCCCGCAAGCCGGCGCTCAGCGGGAGCTCGGCCGCCGCCAGCACGGAACGTTTGGCGGCACGCACGGCGAGCGGCGGCATCGACGCGACCGTGTCCGCGAGCGTCAGCGCCGCGCTCACCACGTCCGCGGTGGGCACGACCGACGTCACGAGCCCGGCGGCGTACGCCTCCGACGCGTCGATCATGCGGCCGGTGAGCACGAGCTCCATCGCCCGTGCGACCCCGATCGCCCGCGTCAGTCGCTGGGTTCCACCGGCGCCCGGCATGACCCCGATCCGGATCTCGGGCTGTCCGAACCGCGCGTCGTCACCGGCGACGATCAGGTCACACGTCATCGCGAGCTCGCAGCCACCACCGAGTGCGAACCCCCGGACGGCCCCGATCAGCGGGATGCCGATCGCGCCGATGCGGTCCCAGGAGCCGAACTGGCCCTCGGACCGCAAGCGCCCAGGCGTCTGATCGGCCAGTTCCACGATGTCGGCGCCCGCGGCGAAGGCGCGGTCACCGGCGCCGGTGATGATCGCGGTGCGAGTGCGACCATCCGTATCGAGCGTCTCCAGCGCATCCGCGAGCTCGGTGAGCAAGGCGAAGCTGAGGGCGTTCAGCGCCTCGGGACGGTCGATGGTGACGAGCGCGACGCCTTCGTGCCCCTCGACGGGGGCATCGACGCGGATGAGGCGAGTGGTCGGCATGGCGTCGGTCACACGGGCTCCTCGCGGCTCGTTCGGGGAAGTATGGACGACATGGAAAGGGGGCGCGGCGGACGTCCCGCCGCATCTCCCGCTCAGGGAAGAAGGTCGTCGGCGTCCTCGAGGACCAGCAGC
>DATNFQ010000068.1:0-2127 GCA_035606295.1 Patescibacteria group bacterium | reverse complement strand
GCCGTGCACGAGCGGGTACCGGGTCGGCCAGCGAGCCGGTGAGCTGCGCAGCCGGGTTATCCTGCAGCGGTACGGCACGAGCGGGTGGGCGACCTGTCGCGATACCGGCTATCTCTACAACACAGCAGCCGCCTTCGGGTGGGTCGCCAGTGTCGACATGGGGACGGCTGCCGATTGCGGCAGCGGGTCGTATCGCGCGATCGGGTACGGGGCGTTCTATCAGAGCGGCGGCTGGCGCGGCGGTGGGTACACGACCCCGGTCGCCTGGCTCCCGTGAGGGCCGCCTACGCGGCGCTCATCCTCGGGATCGTCGGCGGCCTCTGGCTGGCGAGCCGGGTTCTCTCGGCCGGCGTGGCCCCGGCATCGACCACGGTCGCGGGAACCCTGGCCCTGGATGTCGACGGTATCGATCTTGATAAGCGGCGGTCCGAGGCCGTCGCGCTGCTCGTCGCCCGATGCATGAACGCGCGTGGTCTCGCGTGGCAACCGTGGATCGAGACTGCGCCGAGCGTGCCCGACGCGGAGCTCGAACCGGTCGCGTGGGCCGAACGCTGGGGCTTCGGCGTGTCGACGACGCTGGGACGGCGCATCAGCCCGCCCGCTGATCGGAACCTGACTGCCGTGGATGCGATGCCGGCTGATATGCAGGCGCGCTACCGCGACGCCCTGTACGGCACCGCCGCCGGCGACCCTGGCTGTCAACGGTCGGCGAACGACACCGTCTACGGCCTCCGCGAGCGGTTCCTCGCGCCGCTTCGACATGCGTTTGCTGATCTCGATGCGGGGATCGCGGCGGATCCGCGAGCTATCCAGGCCGTCGACGCGTGGCGCCTGTGTGTCGCCCCTATCGCCGGTCCCGACAGGCCCGAACGGCGGACGTTGGCTCAGCAGCTGATCGCGCGGTTCCAAGCTCGCGTTGACGCGATCGGGACTACGCCGGCAGGCATGGCGGGGCAGCTCGCATTGCAGACCGATGAGCGTCGCGTCGCAGCGACCCTCGCGCGCTGCGAGGCACGGTTCGCAGAGTCGCGGGCAAGCGTGTCCGCGCCATTCGAGGCAGCGTTCGTGACGCGACACCGCGAGGAGCTGACGCGGATCGGGACGGCGATCCGGGACGCCGAGGCGGCACTTCCGACGATGCCGCCGTGACGCGGAGTCAGGCGGTCGCCGGACGATCCACCGAGACCCACGCTCGATCGAGCGCGAGATGGATCACGGTCGAGCGATCCTCAGCCAGGGCCTGCCGAAGCGCCGGCTCGAAGTCGGCGTCGCGCTCGACGTGCACACCGCGGGCACCGAGGCCTCGGGCAACGGCTGCGAAATCGATCGGCCCGAGCTCTGTTCCAACGCCCTCGCCGCTCCCCCGCCGCTCCTGCCACATGCGGATCGTTCCGTACCGCTCGTTGTCGAAGACGAGAACGATGATCTTCGCGCCCTCGCGGGTCGCGGTCTCGAGCTCGGCCATCGTCATCGCCATGCCGCCGTCACCCACGAGCGCGACGACCGGGCGATCGCGATGCACGAGCGCCGCCGCGATCGCCGCAGGGACCGCGTAGCCCATCGCACCGGATGTCGGACCGATGAACGTGCCCGGTCGGCGGAACCTGAAGCCGCGGCCTGCCCAGCCGGCGAAGTTGCCGGCATCGGTCGTGAGGATCCCGTCATCCGGGAGCACTTCTCGAAGCGTGGTGATGACCCGTCCCGGATGGACGCCCGGACCGGTCCAGGAATCGGCGCCGGCATCGACGGTCGAGGCAGCCTCCCAGGCGGCCCGATCGTCCTCGTTGTTGGCTCGCCGCCGGCTCACCTTCTCGGCGTCGAGGACAGCACGGCCGATGAGCCGCTCATTCGCGGCCCGTAGGAACGTCCGTGCGTCAGCCGTGACCGTCACATCCGGGTCACGTGGGCCGAATGGGCGATGCGGCTCGATGTCGACCCAGGCCCACGGCGTCGACGCGCCTGGGACCGTGTCCTCCCACGACGTCGGTTCGTTCAGCCGGCTGCCGATCACGAGCATCGCGTCGGCCGCAAGCAACCGCTCGCGGACGCTCGGCGCGGCGCCGAGACCTGCCATACCGAGGTACAGCGGGTGGTCGTTCGAGACCACGTCGGCCCGCCGCCAGCCGG
>DATNFQ010000067.1:0-2421 GCA_035606295.1 Patescibacteria group bacterium | reverse complement strand
GACCAAGGCCTCTCGGCCGGTCGAGCGCATCGCTCCCGGCGTCATCGTGCGCCAGTCGGTCGACACGCCGGTCCAGACCGGTATCAAGGCGATCGATGCACTCATCCCGATCGGTCGTGGCCAGCGCGAGCTGATCATCGGTGACCGACAGACCGGGAAGACCGCACTCGCGATCGACTCGATCATCAACCAGAAGGGCAAAGGCCTCGTCTGCATCTACGTGGCGATCGGTCAGAAGCTTTCGACCGTCGCGAACACCGTTGCCGTCCTCGAGGAGAACGGCGCCATGGACCACACGATCGTCGTCGTGGCCGGTGCCGAGGACCCCGCTCCGCTCCAGTACCTCGCCCCGTACTCGGGTGCAGCGATGGGCGAGGAGGTCATGGAGAACGGCGTCGAAGTCGCCGGCCAGGGTCTCGTGAAGGACGCGCTGTGTGTCTATGACGATCTGTCGAAGCACGCCTGGGCGTACCGCGAGATGGCGCTGCTCCTTCGCCGCCCGCCCGGCCGCGAGGCTTACCCGGGCGACGTCTTCTACCTCCACAGCCGGCTGCTCGAACGGGCCGCCCGACTCAACGAGGACAACGGCGGCGGGTCGCTGACGGCATTGCCGATCATCGAGACGCAGGCCGGTGACGTGTCGGCCTACATCCCGACCAACGTCATCTCGATCACCGACGGCCAGATCTTCCTCGAGACCGACCTCTTCAACGCCGGTCAGCGACCCGCCTTGAACATCGGTATCTCCGTGTCACGCGTCGGCTCGGCCGCCCAGACCAAGGCGATGAAGTCGGTCGCGGCGCCGCTCAAGCTCGACCTGGCGCAGTACCGCGCGCTGGCTGCCTTCGCGCAGTTCGCGTCGGACCTCGACAAGGCGACGCGCGACCAGCTGACCCGAGGCGAGAAGCTGTCGGAGATCGTGAAGCAGCCACAGTACGCGCCGCTTCCTGTCGAGAAGCAGGTCGCCATCCTCTACGTCGCGACCACCGGGAAGCTCGATGACGTCCCGACGCCTCGCGTCCGCGAGTTCGAGAGCCAGTTCTACCGGTTCCTCGAGACGGAGCGCCCCGATGTCCTCAAGGAGCTGGGCGACACCAAGAACCTGACCGACGAGCTCAAGAAAGCCCTCGACGAGGGCGTCGACGAGTTCCGGAAGGCGTTCCTCGCTTGACCGACGCCGGACGCACGAGGTAGTAGCGGCACGTGGCCAGTCAGCGTGATATCCGGCGGCGCATCGGCGCCGTCCGGAACATCAAGCAGATCACCCGAGCGATGCAGTTCGTCGCTGCGTCGAAGCTGAAGCGTGCCCAGGACGCGACGCTGGCCGCGCGTCCCTACAGCGACGTGATCGATGAGGTGCTCGCCGACCTGGCTACCGTCCTCAGCGCGGAGGACCACCCGCTGCTCGCCGAGCGCGACGGTGGCAAGCGGCTGATCGTGCTGGTGACCACCGATCGCGGTCTCGCCGGTCCGCTGAACACGAACACGATCCGATTCGCCGCGCGCGACATCACAGAATCGAAGGGCGATCTCGCGGTCGTGACGGTCGGTCGCAAGGGGCGAGATGCGATGCGCCGCGCCGGCGTGCCGATGGAGGCCCATTTCGCCGGTTTCGGCGACCGTCCCTCATTCGCCGATGTGATCCCGCTCGCGCGCCTCATCACCGACGACTTCCTCGAGGGGAAGGTCGATCGCGTGGACATCGTCTACAGCCGGTTCGTGACCACCCTCAGCCAGCGTCCCGAGCTGTTCCAGCTCTTGCCGATCAAGCCGTCGGAGGATACCGAGGGGATCCCCGGCAACCAGTTCATCTTCGAACCCGATGCCGCGACCGTCCTGACCCAGCTGCTGCCGCGCTACGTCGCGACCCGCTTGTTCCAGGCCGTCCTCGAAGCGAAGGCGAGCGAGGAGTCGAGCCGGATGGTCGCGATGAAGAACGCGACCGACAATGCAGAAGAGCTCATCGAGGACCTGACCCTCTCCTACAACAAGGTCCGCCAGTCCAATATCACCCGCGAGATGATCGAGATCGCGTCGGGCGCCAACGCCCGCTGACGCATACCGACGCAGGAGGCTTCGACCCTATGGCCACCGCCACACCGACCGCCAACGGTCGGGTCATCCAGATCACGGGCCCCGTCGTGGACATCGAGTTCCCCGCCGGGAAGCTCCCGTCGATCCTGAACGCCGTCGAGATCCAGCGCGAAGGACAGGACTCGCTCGTGTGCGAGGTGCAGCAGCACCTCGGCAACAACTGGGTCCGGTCCGTGGCGATGACCACGACCGATGGCCTCGCCCGCGGCGTCGAGGTGCGCGATACCGGCGCGCCGATCTCGGTGCCCGTTGGTGAGGCGACCCTCGGACGCGTGTTCGACGTCCTCGGCCGGCCGATCGACAACAAGGGCCCGGTCGACGTCACGA
>DATNFQ010000066.1:0-7340 GCA_035606295.1 Patescibacteria group bacterium | reverse complement strand
AGGGGTGGATGGCGTTGGCCGGCTGGGCGATGGCGACCGAGCGCACGCGGCTCGGCTTGCTCGTCGGCGCGAACACATTCCGGAATCCCGGGCTGACCGCCAAGCTCGCCGAGACGCTCGATCACATCAGCGACGGCCGGGCGATCCTCGGCATCGGTGGTGCGTGGATGGAGCCTGAACACCAGGCACACGGCATCGACTTCGGGTCAGGGTTCGGACAGCGGCTCGATTGGATGGACGAGGCGGTGGCCGCCATGCGGACCGTGATGGACGGCGGATCCGCGACGTCGAGCGGCGACGGTCGCTACGCGTTCGACGACCTGAGGCACGCGCCGCTACCGATCCAGAAGAAGCTGCCGATCATGATCGGCGGCAGTGGCGAGAAGAAGACGCTCCGGACTGTGGCGAAGTACGCCGATATGTGGAACGCGATGGGCCCGCTCGACGTGATGGCCCACAAGGTCGACGTCCTCAAGCGCCACTGCGACGAGGTGGGCCGGGACGTCAACGAGATCGAGTTCACGCTCGGGGTCAAGTTCACGATCCGCGACTCCCAGGAAGAGGCGGACCGGGTCTGGAAGGCGGCGATGGAACACAACCGTACGCCACTGTCCGAGGTCGCGGACGACGACACCTTCTGGAATGGCACCCCCGAGCAGATGGCCGACAAGCTCCGCCCGTACGTGGACCTCGGCTTCCGGACCGTCATCTCGGAGCAGCCGGCACCGTACGACATGGAAACCTTCGAGCGGTTCATCGGCGAGGTGAAGCCGCTCATCGAGAAGGGCTGAACCCGCCAGCACCGATGTCCGAGGCGTACCGGGTCAGGCTCCGGACCGTCGGCGACGGTCCGACGGCCCTTGGCGAGGCGGGCCCGTTCACGCTGGTCACGGATCGGCCGACCGCCGCGGGCGGTGGGGGTCTCGGCTTCAACGGCGGCCAATTGCTGTACCTGTCGATCGCGGCCTGCTGGTCGAATGACCTCTACCGCGAGGCCGCCACGATGGGCATCGAGCTCGATGGCGTCGAGATCACCGTCGACGGCGACTTCCCGGCGCGCGGCTCGGGCTCGACGCCGATCTCGGTCGAGGTCGTCGTGCGGTCATCGGCTCCCGAAGCTCGTGTCCGCGCTCTGATCGCCGAGGTGGAGCGGGTGGCCGAGATCCCGCGGGCCATCCGCGACGCGACCGCGATCAGGGTGAACGCCTCGGTCGAACGGCCCGGCTGATCTCCGTCAGGCGACCGAGGCGAGGATCGCGCGGGCTTCAGCGAGCGACGGTAGCCGCGGCGAGTTGCGGATCGCGGCATCGTCGATCGCGTCCTGGGCGACGACGTCGAGTCCTGCGTCATCGAAGCCGAGCGAGGAGAGTCGATGGCGCTGGCCGACGCTCGCGAGGAACCGCCGCAGCTCGCCGATGCCGGCGCCCGCCGCGGTCGCATGCGGCTCGGTCGGGATCGCCGCGTCGAGCGCCACGCCGACGAGTGCCAGCTCGCGGTCCCGCAGGCCACTGTCCGCCGCGTAGAAGCCGAGCACCTCGGGAAGCACGACCGCGAGCGCCGTCCCGTGGGCGAGGTGGCCGCGCGTACCAAGCGCGTGCCCGAGCGCGTGGACCAGACCGACGCCCGTGCCGCTCGCCTGCCCGACCCCGGCGAGATGCGACGCCATGAGCATCTGCGAGCGTGCCTCGAGGTCCGATCCGTCGGCGATCGCGCGTGGCAGCCAGTCGTGGACCGTCCGGATCACGCCGATGGCCATCGACTCGGCGAACGGGTTGCCGTTCCGCGATACGAGGGATTCGAGCGAATGCGTCATCGCGTCGACGCCGGTCGCGGCGGTCACACCGGGCGGAAGCCCGACGGTCAGCTGGGGATCGAGGATCGTCGTCACGGGCAGTAGCGAGCGGTGGCCGATGTAGTCCTTCCGACCGATCTCCTCGTGGGTGATGACCGAGAACGGGTGCGCCTCGGAGCCCGTGCCGGCCGTCGTCGGCACGGCGATGATCGGGATCCCGGGCGCGAGGTCCGCACCGTCGTACTCGAGCTCCCACACCGGCCGGTCATTGGCGGCGCAGAGCGCGATCGCCTTGGCCGCGTCCATCGCCGAGCCGCCACCGATCGCCACGATGACCGTCCCGCCCAGCCCGTACGTGCGAAGGGCGGCCGCACCCTTCTCGATGGTCGCGCCTGACGGGTTCGGCTCGACGTCGCTGTAGACGGTCGCGGGCAGGTCCGACGAGGCGATCGCGCGGTCAGCGACGCCCGCCGCGACCACCCCGGGATCCGTGACGACGAAGACACGCTCGCCGCCTGCGGCGGCGACGACCTCGGGCAACCGCCTGATCTCGCCGACGCCGAACAGCACGCGGTTGCGCAGCGTCATCTCGATGCGCCGCTCGGCCAGCCGGGTCGATGACGGAGACCTCAGCCCAGGACCTCGATCACCTGGTCTACGCTCGAGTCGCGTCGGATGGTCATCCACCGGCGGCAGCCGTGCCCGTGGAACCAGCGCTCGGTCGTCGCGCCGACCGGGTTCTCGAACACCCAGACCTCATCGAAGTCACGGGCGTCCGGATCCGTGATGGAGTCGGGTACATCACGCACCTCGCCACCGAACGTGAACTCCTCGAGAGGACGGCGCCCGCAGCGTGGGCAGTCCAGCCACAACATCAGCGAGTCCCCGCCGAGCCCTGGTCGGCCATCGCGTGGTCACGCTCGAATCGATCGAGCGAGAAGGCCTGGATCAGATCCGGCGTCCGCCCGGTCGCGATCAGCTCCGCCATCGCCTCGCCGCCGGCGGGGATCGCCTTGAAGCCCCACGTCCCCCAACCGGTCGTGATGACGAAGCCATCGACGCCAGTGAAGCCCATGATCGGGGAGAAGTCGACCGAGATGTCGCAGATCCCGGCCCACGTGCGCAGGACGCGCAAGTCGCGAAGGAACGGCAGGATCCGCGTGATCTTGTGCGAATAGCTCCGGAGCGCCGCGAACGACGACTGGCGTGAGTAGGACGGCTGCGCGTCGAACTCCGCACCGATGAGCATCTGGCCGCGCTCGGTCTGGGACACGTAACAGTTGAGCTCGGTGCTGGCGACGATCGCCGGGAATCCCTGTTGATAGTCGTTGGTCACGAACGCGTGGAGCGGATGCGTCCGGATCGGCAATCGGAGACCGGCCTGGGCAGCCAAAGCCGTGACCCTCCCGCCGACGGCGGACATCACGAGCCCTGCCGAGATCTGTCCCTTGGCGGTCTGGACGCCGACGACCCGATCCCCGTCGCGCACAAGCCCGGTCACCGGTGTGTGCTGGACGACGTGGACCCCACGTTTCGCCGCACCGGCGGCATAGGCCCACGCGACCCGGTCGTGGCGAGCGGTCGCCGCCTCGACGTTATGTGATGCCCCGAGGACCGGGTAGCGGTGGCCACCCGTCAGGTCGATCTGCGGGACGAGCTCTTTGAGCTCGGCCGGCGTGACCATCACGGTGTTCGCGCCGGCCGCCGTGTTCATCGCCGCTCGTGCCCGCTCGGTCCGCAACGCCATCTCGGTATGGGCGATCCAGAAGATGCCCTTCGTCTGGTGCAGGATCGCCGCGCCGACCTCGTCCTCGAGGTCGCGATACATCTCGAGCGAGTGCTGGTAGAAGCGGATCGCCTCCGGCAGGCCGTAGTTGGCGCGGATGATCGTCGTGTTCCGACCGGTGTTGCCCGAGGCGATGTAATCCGCCTCGAGGACAGCCACGTCCGTGATGCCGTGGCGTGTCGCGAGGTAGTACGCGGTCGACAGCCCGTGCCCGCCGCCGCCGATGATGACGACGTCATAGCTGCCCTTCGGCTCGGCCCAACGCAGCTCGGGGAGCGACGCGACGTACCCGGCTGCGATGCCTCGTCTCATGGCGCGACCGGAAGGCGCGAGAGGAAGTCGTCGAGGTAGGCGGCCATGACGAAGACCGTCGCGGCACCGGTCGTATCGATGTAGAGCTTGGCCGGGACGCCCGCGATGGAGCCCTGGCAGAAGGCCGGCCGGGTCGGCGCCACCGCCCATTCCATACGGGGCAGGACGACATCGATGAACTCGTCGACCGGGAACATGATCGCGGTGTAGCCGAGCTCCGGTTCGATGATCGCCTCGGGATCGTCGAGATGGACACCGGTCGCGCCGACCGCGAACGCCTCGTCCGGAGCGAACCGCAGGATGAGCGGCTCGAACTCGTCGGCGCCGGGCCCGGCATCCTGCCAGGCGGCCGCATCGATCGCCTCGGGTGTCGCGACGACCCGGACGCCCGGCGCCCTAAGCACGTGCACGGTCGCCCTCCGGATCGTAGAAAGGCGTCGGCGTGACGACGGCTTCGCGCCCATCGATCTCGACGCGGTCCGGGTACGGCAGGTGCTTGATCCAGCCGAGCATCACGGTCTTGCCGAGCACCGGTGACGCCCAGCTCCCCGACACGTGCCCGACGATCGCGCCGTCGACGTAGATCGGGGAGCCCTCGAGCGGGGCGTCGCCGTCCATCGTGAAGCCGTGCAGCAGCCGTTCGTCAGGCTGCTTCGCGGTCCGCTCGAGCGCCGCCTTTCCGATGAACTGCTCCTTGTCCATCCGGGTCGCCCACGGCATCCGAACGCGACGCGGCGTAGTGTCGAGCTCGGTGTCCATCCCGATGATGATGTGACCCTTCTCGAGCCGGAGCGCGAACAACGCCTTAAGCCCGTGCGGCCGGATGCCGAGGTCCGCGCCGAGCGACATGAGGGCGCGCCAGAGCTCGACCGACCGGTCGACCGGGTGATGCAGCTCCCAGGACGCCTCGCCCGTGAACGAGAGGCGCATCAAGTGACAGGGCACGCCGGCGACAGCGGCGTGGGTGTGACCGAGGAACTTGGGTGGGTCCTCGACGCCCGCGCGCTGCAGGAGCTCGCGCGCGCGCGGCCCGGTGACATTGATCGCCGCGAGCGACATCGTCCGATCCATGATGTGGACCCGCATCGCCCAGGTCTCCGCCCAGTCGCGGACCCACATCTCTGCGTTCGCCGCGCCACCGGAGGTGAACGTCAGGACGAACCGGGCATCGCTCTCGCGGAGGATCATCCCGTCGTCCATGATGTGGCCGCGTTCGTTCAGCAGCAGCGCGTAGCGAGAACGCCCTGGCTTGATGTCCGCGACGCGGCAGGGATAGAGCCGTTCGAGGAAATCGACGGCATCCGGTCCCGACACGACCATCTTCCCGAGCGTGCTCACATCGCCGATCGATACGCCTTCGCGGACCGCCCAATACTCCGCGACGTCGTCACCGTAGTGCCACGGTCGCCACCAGTTCCCGAAGCGGTCCATGCGGCCGCCGAGCGCGAGATGTTCCTCGTGGAGCGGGGTCCGGCGGAACACGTCGACATAGGTGTCCGCGGCGGCTTCGGCGAGGGTGATCTGGCGCGACGCCGGACGCGCGGTGAACGGCGGGGGCACGTCGCCGGTCCGTGCCGCGATGAACGCGCGGACCTGCGGGAGGCAGGCCGCCCCCTGGCACGTGCCGAGGCACGCGAGGCTCGAACGCTTCAGGAGCTCGATCTCCTGGAAGCCGCGATCCCAGGCTGCCTGCAGGTCGTCGACCGTCGTGCCGTTGCAGGCGCAGACGATGCCGGCGACCGGTGGGGGCGGGAGCACGCCGGCTTCGGCGGCCGGACCGACGACGCTGACCGGCACCTCACCCGCCATCCGGACGAGCACGTCGCGCGGCGCGAAGCCCAGGCCGACGATCAGCGTGTCACACGGTGTCGTCGTCTCGGCTCCGATCCAGTCGTCGGCGGTCACGACCCTGCGGACATGGCCACGCTCGTCGCCCTCGATCCGGATGAGTTGACCGGCGACCGGGATGCACGGCACGCCCGGCGGTGGCGTCCCGATCGCGACCGCGGCACCGAGCTCGATGCCGGCCTGGTGCATCCGCTGCGCGGCCCGGCTCGTTACGACGCCCTCGAGATCAGTGCCGGGGACCGCGGGGTGGATCTCGGCGGCACCGGTCGCCACGATGATCTCGGTCGGGTAGACGTGGAGCATCAACGTCGGCGTCCGAACGACGATGAGGGGCCCGGGATAGATGCCGACGACTTCGTCGCCTTGCTCGGCGTCGAGCACGAGGACGCGCTTGCCCGCCTTCTCCGCTGCCGCTGCGGCTTCCGTCCCGCTCTCACCGCCACCGATCACAGCGACATCGATACGGGCGCGGAGCACCTCGATATCGGGGCCCTCGGGGGAGCTCGTGACATCGGGACCGGTAAGCGCAGGCAGCGGCGGCAGACCGTCGATCGCAGGCCGCTCGATCGAGAGACCGGGCAACGCGCGCTGCTGGCATGTTCGGATGTACGCGATGCCATCGACCTGGGCCAGGCAGTTGCCACAGTCTCCGGTGAGACAGAGCGTGCCGGGTCCAGACGGCGACGACCCAGAGCGAAGCAGGGCGATAGCGACCGAATCGCCGGCCGCGAACGGGACCGGTCGGCCGTCGACGACGATGCGTCCCGCCTCGACGAACCTCGCCGATCCGGGGCGTTCGGTCACTGGCGCATCCTCGTCCCGGCTGGGTCGAAGAGGGGCTCGGGCTGGAGGCGTGCCGGCCGGCGTCGCCCGATGATCTCGATCTCGAAGCCCTCGCCGCCTGGTCCGTCGGGCGTCGACAGCTCGGTCGGGACGTAGCCCAGGGCGATCGACTGCTTGACGCTGTGCCCATAGCCCCCGGAGGTGATCCAGCCGACCACCTTTCCGTCGTGCCACACCGGCTCGTCCACGATCACATCGGCCGGGTCGTCCGGGTCGGGTTCGACGACGAACGCCACGAGTCGTCGCTTGGGGCCGCCCTCGGCCAGCTCCTTCTCATGCGCGGCGCGCCCGATGAACTCGTGGTCGAGCTTGATGTAGTGGGTGATGCCGCCCTCGAGCGCCGTGTAGATGGGCCGGTACTCGCGGAACCAGGTCCCGTAGCTCTTCTCCAGCCGGAGCGACATCAGCGCCCGCATGCCGAAAAGGCGCAGCCCGTGCGGTTTCCCCGCCTCGACGATCCGGTCGAAGAGTGCACGCTGGTACTGCGGATCGACCCACAGCTCGTAGCCGAGATCGCCGGAATAGTTGATGCGTGCGACATGTGCCGGGACCATCCCCAGGTCGACCTGGCGGAACGACATAAATGAGAACGCCTCGGTCGATAGGTCGAGGTCGGGTGCCACCGCCGACAGGACGTCGCGCGCCAGCGGCCCGGTGACTGAGAGACCCGTCAAGCCCAGACCAAGGACCTCGAATCGGACCGAGCCGTCGACGGGCAGGTGCTGCCGGAACCAGCGCGAATGGTGGACCTCCGCCGGG
>DATNFQ010000065.1:0-4272 GCA_035606295.1 Patescibacteria group bacterium | reverse complement strand
ATCTCCGATTCGATGATCGACTCGTGCCACGGCATCGCCCGGAGCTCCATGTGGGCTGCCGTGCGCGAGAAGTGCTTGACCATGCCCTCCGCTCGGTGGAGGTGTCGGTTGAACACGATGATCCGCTGGAACCCTTCACGGATCAGGCCGTACACGACGGCGCGCGCGCCGCCACCGGCGCCGAGGATGACCGCTTGCTTGGGCATCTTCTGGCGTCCGACCAGCTTGTCGAGGGCGACATCGAACCCGGCGACGTCCGTGTTGTGACCGACGAGACGCTTGCCCTCGCGCGTGATCGTATTGACGGCCCCGGTCGCGGTGGCCTCCTCGGTCAGCCGATCGACCATCGGCACGACCCGCTCCTTGTGCGGGATCGTCACGTTCGCCCCGAGGAAGTCGTCCGTGCGCAGCTCGGCGACGGCATCGGCGAGGTCGATGGGTGGCTTGTCCCACAGCTCGTAGCGAGCGTCGACCCCGAGCTCGTCGAATGCCGCCTGCTGCATCGCACCCGACAGCGAATGCGCGACCGGATGACCGATCAGGACGACCCGCTTCGTCATGCTCGCACCCCTTCCAGATCGGCGAAGAAGCCCGGATACGAGACGGCCGCCGATCCGGAACGCTGGACGGCGACTCCGTCGTCTGCGATCAGGCCCGCGACGGAAAACGTCATCGCCAGGCGGTGGTCGCCGATGCTGTCGGCTGTCCCGCCGCGAAGGCGTTGGCCGCCCGGGATGACAAGATCGTCACCATCGACGGTGATCTCGGCGCCAAGGGCGACGAGGCCCGCCGCGATACCCGCGATTCGATCGGACTCCTTGTTTCGGAGCTCGCCGGCGCCACGGATCCTGGTCGTGCCGCGCGCCTGGGTCGCCGCGAGGCAGAGCACGGGGATCTCATCGATGGCGGACGCGACGTCGGCAGGCCCGAGCTCGACGGCGCGCAGCTCGGACGACCGTATGACGAGGTCGGCGATCGGTTCGCCGACGGATGGGTCGACCGCGTCGTCGACCCGGCGCTCCTCGATCGACGCACCCATCGAGCGCAGGATGTCGATGATCGCGCGGCGAGTCGGGTTGACACCGACGTCCCGCAACGTCAGTTCGGCATCGGGATGGATCGCGGCGGCAACGAGCCAGAAGGCCGCGCCGGACACGTCGGCCGGCACGTGCTGATCGATCGCCTGCACTGCCGTCCCTCCTTCCAGCGCCACCACTACGGCGTCGCCGTCCTCCGCCCGTTCGACCGGCACGCCCCGCGCTCGCAGCATGCGCTCCGTGTGGTCCCGCGTCGCGACGTGTTCCCGGACCGTCGTCCGTCCCTCGGCTCGCAGACCCGCCAGCAGGATCGCGGACTTCACCTGTGCCGATGGGACCGGCGTGGTGTGGTCCATGCCCCGCAGTGGGGTGTGCCCGACCACGGTGAGGGGAGGGAGGGAATCGGCGCGTCGACCGTGGATCACCGCGCCCATCCGACGCAGTGGCTCGATGATACGAGCGACCGGACGGCGGCGCAACGACGCGTCACCGTCAAGGATCGCGGTCATCGGCAGGCCGGCGAGCACCCCGGCGATCAAGCGAAGGCTCGTACCCGAGTTGCCGCAATCGAGGATCGTGTCGGGTTCGCGGAGGCCGTCAGCCCCCAGCGATGCGACCCGGTACGCCACGTTCCGGCCATCGTCATCGGGTCTCACCTCGACCGTCGCGCCGAGCGCGCGCATGATCGCCGCGGTCGAGCGGACATCGGCGCCATCGCCGGCGCCGGTGATCCGGCTCTCGCCTGTGGCCAGCGCCGAGAGGATCAGGGCTCGGTGGCTGATCGACTTGTCGCCGGGCAGCCGCAGCTCGCCGCGCAACCGCGTCGCGGGCCGGACCGTGGCGACGTCGGCCGTGATCAATGCTTCGCCAGGCCGTCCGCAGCGGCGGACGCCGCCGCCGCGCCCGCGCCCGCCGTCGCGAGGACGGGGTCGCCGTGGAGCGACTGGACGTGTTCGTGGACCGGGACGATCGCGTCCATCAGCGAGCGGAACATGTCGAGGTCGAGCTGCTGCTCCGCGTCGGACAGGGCCGCATCCGGGTCGGGGTGGACTTCCACCATCACGCCGTCCGCCCCGACCGCGACGCCCCCGATCGCCAGGGGCCGGACCAGCCAGCGCTTCCCCGTCGCGTGGCTCGGATCCACGATGACCGGCAGGTGGGTCAGGTGATGTAGCAGCGGCACCGCCGCGAGGTCGAGCGTGTTGCGCGTGTAGGTCTCGAACGTGCGGATCCCGCGCTCGCAGAGGATGACGTTCGGGTTGCCGGAGCTGACGATGTACTCGGCGGCCATCAGCCATTCCTCGACGGTCGCGCCGTAGCCACGCTTGAGCATGACCGGCCGCGCGACACGCCCGACGTCCCGCAGCAGCGAGTAGTTCTGCATGTTGCGAGTCCCGATCTGGAGGATGTCGGCGTACTCGGCGACGATGTCGACCTGGGACGGCTCCATGACCTCGGTGATGATCGGAAGGCCCGTGCGATCGCGGGCCTCGGCGAGGTAGCGCAACGCCTCGACGCCCAGGCCCTGGAATGCGTACGGGCTCGTCCGCGGCTTGAACGCGCCGCCCCGCAGGACCGTCGCGCCCGCCGCGGCCACCGCGTCGGCCGTCTCGAATAGCTGGTCCCGGTTCTCGACCGAGCAGGGGCCCGCCATCACGGTCAACGACCCATCGCCGATCGCCGCGTCGAGGACCCGGATGACCGTGTCCTCCGGATGGAACTCGCGGGAGGTGAGTTTGAACGGCCGATTGATCGGCGTGACCCGTTCGACCCCGGGCAGCACGGCGAAGCTCTCGAGAAGCGCAGGCTTGCGGCCGCCCATCTCGCCGACCACGGCGATGACCACGTGGTCGACGTCCTGATGGTCGAACGGCGTCAGACCCTCGGCCAGGATCCGGCTCTTGACCCCCAGGACCTCGGCTTCGCTGGCCCCGGTGGCCATCACGACGAACATCGCGCTGTTGACTCCTCGCTCATCGAGGTCGGCCAAACAAAAAAGCAGAGGTCTCGCCTCTGCTTCGTTCGCCCGGCACGACCCGTGCCCTCGGTCTCAGTGACTGAGGACGCTCATGCCGGGCATCGAAAGTAGAAGGTCGGGCTCATGCGTGCACGGCAGTGTGCGGTGCGGTCACGTCGCTGTCAACGCGGGCGGAGGGCTTGCCCGAGAGTGGTCGGGCCAGAGGCCCGTGATAGCATTCGCCAGCCGTTCGAACGGAGAGGTCGCATAGAGGCCTAGTGCGGCGGTTTGCTAAACCGTTGAGTGGGGCAACCTGCTCCGAGGGTTCGAATCCCTCCCTCTCCGCCATCTCCGATCTCGACGGCACGCGGCGCCCGTAGCTCAGTGGATAGAGCGTTAGGTTGCGGACCTAAAGGTCGTGAGTTCGAGTCTCGCCGGGCGCGCCAAGACCCTCGACGACACAGCTCCGTCGTTGTCGCGCCGCACCGTGATTTCGACAGCGGCGGTACTTTCGGGGTACCCTGCCGCAAACGTCTGGCGGTCGTGCGCCGCCATCAGGGGGTGTGGGGGAATTGGCTCGGACGCGCGCGGGGATCTACGTCACCACGGTCGCGGCACTGGTCGTGCTTGCCGGACTGCTTCCGGCGGGCACCAGCGCTGCCACCAGCGTCACCCTTACCCCGGTCGCTGACGCCCACGTCGCGGTCGCCTCGCCGACCAACAACTACGGCTCGACAAACCCGTTGCGGACCCGTGAGGGCGCCGGCACGTCGACCGATCCGACCTACCGGGCCTACCTGAAGTTCGACGTCAGCGGTCTCGCGGGCAAGACGATCCAGTCCGTCACGCTGCGCCTGTTCGTCCCATCGGACCCGACGCCGAACGTCCAGAACGTCTTCCGGGTCACCGACTCGACATGGGCCGAGAACACGATCAACTCCAACAACGGACCTGCGCCCGAGGCGAGTCCGGTCGGGGCGAGCGCCGTCCCCGTCACCGGGTACAACGACATCCCGTTAAGCGCCGGAGCGATCACGAGCTCCACGCTGCAGACGTTCTTCATCAGGTCGGCCGGCAACAACAACCTGGCCTTCAGCAGCCGGGAAGACGCGACGAACAAGCCGCAGCTCGTCGTCGTGTTCGACGACCCGACGCCGACGCCCACGGCGACGCCTACCCCGACCGACACGCCGACGCCAACGCCGACCGATACCCCGACCCCGACGCCAACGGCGACGCCCACTTCCACGCCGACCGCGACGCCGACGGCCACCCCGA
>DATNFQ010000064.1:0-6613 GCA_035606295.1 Patescibacteria group bacterium | reverse complement strand
CCGGGCCCGGTCGATCGTCTGACGAGACGCCATCAGGCGCGTCGCCGATCGCGCCGTGGTCGCGGTCGTGAGCCACTCGTAGAGCGGCCGAATGTCGGGCACGAGGCCTCGAGCCCCTCGGCGCGTCCAGGGTCGTCGGGTGCGATGACCCGAAGCCGTCGCTGTGTCTCGTCGATGACAGCGGCGACTTCCCGTATGGCGACTGCCATCGCGGGAGTCTGCGGATGCGACCGGTCGAGAGGTAGCCTGTCCGCACCCCGGCTTGTTCCAGGATCGTGCCGAACAGGTGACCCGTGGTACCACCACAGACGCAGAAGGAGTGACGGTGGGAGATCCCGATCTGACGGTCGAACGAGTGTTGAACCCCGAGCTCCGAGCGTGGGTCCTGGCAGAGCTGCGCTATCCCGTGCTTGCCATCAATACGGGCGATGGAGCGCCGAGCCAGTCGGTGATGTGGTTCGACCTCGACCCGGATGAGCCCGACGTGATCCTGATGAACACGAAGGTCCAGCGGCTCAA
The DNA here is from genome assembly GCA_035606295.1 of Patescibacteria group bacterium. Taxonomy (GTDB): domain Bacteria; phylum Chloroflexota; class Limnocylindria; order Limnocylindrales; family CSP1-4; genus SPCO01. The sequence goes on along the minus strand of DATNFQ010000064.1, from coordinate 6,094 downwards.
GTACCGCCAGCTGCAGCGCGATCCGAACGTCAGCGTCTTGTTCGAGAACGGCATGGATTGGACCGCGATGCGCGGCACCGCGACGATGGACGCGACCCATCAGCCCGCGCTCGACCACATCCAGGCGCTCGCCCGACGGTACGGCTCCGACCCGAGCCGCTTCGAAGGCCAAGACCGCGTGATCATCCGGATCAAGGTCGACAAGGTGATCCGGCACGACTGAGGCGCCCCGACGCTCGAACCCTCGCGGATGTCATTCTCGGATGCCTGCGCCATCCGCGCGAACCACGGGTGTCCGGTGATCTGCGTGTGGCAGCGGCGCTGCATGACGTGCGGCCGAAGCGCTTTCATTCGCCATGGCTTCCACGATGGGAAGAACCATCCACCTCCGCAGGCCGTACCAACCCCCAGAGCTCGGACTGCCCATGCCCGAGACGGAAGGAGGAGAGGATGCGAAGACTTGCGTTCCTGATCGCCGGAGCCGGGCTGGCCCTGGTCATCGCGGCGCCGGCGGTGGTCGGCAACTCGGACGGCGTGTTCCGCGCATCGCTCAACGGCTATCTCGAGGTCCCGTCGATCTCGACCACGTCACGCGGCTCGTTCTTCGCGGAGGTGAAGGGCAACACGATCGTGTACCGCCTGAACTTCCGAGATCTGGGCACCGACTCGTTGTTCGCCCACATCCACTTCGCACGTCCCGATGTCGTCGGTGGGGTCGCGGCCTTCCTTTGTGGCGGCGGCGACAAGCCGGCGTGCCCGCTACGCGGCGGCACCGTCACTGGCGTCATCGACCCGACGGATGTGATCGGGCCGACGGACCGCGGCATCGCGGCAGGCGAGTTCGCCGAGCTGGTACGCGCCATGCGGAACGGCGCGACGTACGTGAACGTCCACAGCGTCACGTACCCGGCGGGTGAGATCCGAGGCAACATCCGGCGCGACTGAGCCGACCCAGCGCATCACCCGCACCGACCGGGTCGCTCTTTCGGAGGAGCGACCCGGTCTCTCCTGTCCGGTCGCCATGACTTAGGGACGCACCAGTCCCAGCGCTCGAAGATGCGGCTCGCGCCCGATGTGCCGTCACCCGACTTAGAACGAGCGTCGCCCCATGGCCGGCATCCCGCCGGCCGAGCACATGGGGCGATCGATGGACACCGACCCAGCCTGCGATGGCCTGGCATCCGCGTACGTGGAATCTGCCTACGAATCGAATCGGCCGTCACTACACCGCTACCTCACGAGCGTCACCCGGGATGCGGCGCTCGCCGAGGACCTCGTCCAGGATGCCTTCCTGCGACTGACGGTCGAGGCGAACGCCGGGCGCTTCCCTGACGATCCGGCAGCCTGGCTCCATCGCGTCGGTCACAACCTGGCGATGAGCGCGGGGCGTCGTCGCTCGGTCGCGACGCGCCCGTACCGCGCCCTCGAGCGATCCGACGACCCTGCTTCGCCCGAGGACGTCATCGTCGGATCCGAGCGCATGCACGAGCTGGAAGACGTCCTCGTCGACCTCGAGCCCGTTCACCAGAAGGCCCTGGCGCTGGCGGCGATGGGGTACGACGCCCATGCCATCGCCCGGACGATCGGCAGGACCGATGGCGCCACCCGGACGATGCTGTGTCGCGTTCGCGCCAAGGTCCGGGCGCAGGTCGCCGCTTCCGCCCAGCCGATCGCGTCATGACGTCAGGCCGACGCCCGTCCCTATCATCCGCGGTGAGGTGGTTCGTGACGGCGACCGCGGTGCGATGGTCGGGCGGGAAGGGGAGCTCGCCCGGCTTGATGACGCACTGGAACGGGCCGGTGAGGGGCTCGGCCGGACGATCGTCATCGGCGGTGAGGCCGGCATCGGCAAGACGCGCCTCGTAACGGCGCTCGAGGCCCGCGCGCGCGACAGGAACGTCAGCGTCCTGACTGGCGCGTGCTTACCGGCCGCCAGCGGATCCGCCCCGTACGCGCCCTACGTCGAGTGGCTGCGGCGGCTGACCCGATCCATGGATCCGGGTCGCGTCCCCGGGCTTCTCGGACCCGCGCGCGACGAGATCTCGCGGCTGCTTCCCGAGCTTCCGAATAGCGGGAGGGTGATCCCCGCCGGAGAGCGAGACCGCGGTGGCTCGAGCCGGCTCTTCGAGGCGGTCCTTGCCGTGATCGAGCGTCTCGCCGGCGACGGCCCCGTCCTCGTCGTGATCGAGGACGTCCAGTGGGCCGACGAGGACACCCTCGCCCTCACCACGTTCCTATCCCGGAACCTCCGCGAGGCCCCGGTGCTGTTCGTCGTGACGATCCGGACCGATGAGCTGGAAGCGGGGAGCGCCGTCGCGCGATGGCTCGCAGAGATCGACCTCGACGACTGGGTCGATCGGATCGAACTCCAGCCGCTCGGGCGAACCGAGGTGTTGGCGCTCGTTCGGTCGATCGACGCGTCGTCGGCGACCGGCGAGTCGCTCGAATCGATCGTCGAGCGGAGCGGGGGAAACCCGTTCTTCGTCGAGCAGCTCGCGTCTGGAGGTGCGACGAGGCAGAAGCTGCCGCAGCGCCTTCGCGATGTCCTCGGCGCTCGGATGGCGGACCTGCCCGATCCCACGCGCGATGTCCTTCGGGCGACAGCCGCCGCCGGCCGCCGGGTCGACGATCCGCTCATCGCCGCGGTGCTCCAGCGACCGGAGACGGCCATCGCCGACGCGCTGCGACCCGCGCTCGCGGGCGCGATCCTCGTCGAGGTGGTCGATGCGAACGGGCGACCGAGTGGCTACGCATTCCGGCATGCCCTGCTCGCCGAGGTCGCGTACGACAGCCTCCTGATCGGCGAGCGTGATCGACTCCACGCGGCATTCGGCCGCGAGCTCGAGCGCCGGGGAGAGATCGCCGGGATCGACGTCACCTCCGCCGAGCTTGCCCATCACTGGGTGGCGGCTCGCGATGCCGAGCGCGCGATCCCGGCGCTCATCGACGCAGCGCGTGATGCCGAGCGGGTCTACGCATTCCGCGAGGCGTTGCGCCACCACGAGGCTGCGCTCGAGCTCTGGGACCGACTCGACGATCGCTCGATCGACGTCGACCGGATCGCCGTCCTGCAGCGGGCCGCCGAGTGCGCGGTGCTGAGCGGTGCGTACGGTCGAGCGGTCGAGCTCGGCCGGGAGGCGATCGCGACCGCCGAGATCGATGCGATCGCGACGGGCCGTCCCGACCCGCTGCGACTGGGCGGCCTCCACGACCGGCTCCGGTGGTTCCTCTGGGAGGCTGGTGATCGGATCGCCGCGGAGGCAGCGGTCGACGAAGCCCTTCGGCTCATCCCGGAGTCGCCGCCGTCGCCCACTCGAGCTCGCGCGCTGGGTCAGGCCGCCGGGTTCCGGCTGGTCGCGGGCGATCCGATCGGTGCACGAGACATCGCGAGAGAGGCGATCTCGGTGGCACGAGAGGCGATCTCGGTGGCACGCCAGGTGTCGGCCACGTCCGAAGAGGCCTTCGCCATGGGGGTCCTAGGCTGGTCCGAGGCCGTCACCGGGGATCCCGACAGCGGGATCGCGATCTACCGGGGAGCGTTGAGCCTTGCCGAGGAGCTTGGCGGCGTCGAGGGGATCGCCCTCGGCCACGCGAATCTCGCGGCGTTGCTCGATGAGGTCGGCCGCACCGAGGAGGCACTCGCGGCAGCGATCGAGGGCTATCGGGTCGCCGAACGCCTCGGCGTCGCCCGCACATACGGCGGAGCGTTGCTCGCGACGGCCTCGAAGGGGCAGTTCGACCTCGGACGCTGGGTCGAAGCCGCTGCCTCCGCCGACGAGGGACTCGCCCTCGACCCCGTGGGATCGGCGGCCGCCGCGCTCCACATCGCGCGAGCTCGGGTGGATTCGAACCAGGGTCGCTTCGACGCGGCCGAGGGACACGTTCGGATCGCGGGCGAGCTCAGACCGAGTGGCTATGGTCAGGCGCGTCTCGCGCTGCTCGGCGCGATCGTCGATCTGGCGATGCTCCAGGGTCGACTCGGGCTCATCCGGGCCGCGGTCGACGGAGCCATCGGGGACCTCGTGCCCACGCCTCGCGCGCTGCCGGATCCCGCCGTGGCTTGGATCGCGTGGTCCGCGCTACGGGCGGAGGCGGATGGCGTCACGGCGGCCAGAGCCGCGGGTGACGAGGGTGCCCGGGTGGTCGGCTTGCAGCGCTGCGCCGCGGTCTCGGCCCTGTTCGAGCCGGGATCGCCCGGCACGAGCGGAACGGACGAGTACCTTGCGGCCGTCATCACGCTGTGCGAAGGAGAGATCCGTCGTGCCCGCGACGTCCCCGATCCGTGGGCGTGGAACGCCATCGCCGATTCGTGGGCTTCGCGCGATCGGCCGGCTATCGAGGCCTATGCGCGGTATCGCGCCGCAGAGGCACGCATCGCCGGTCGGGGCGATCGAGCGCAAGCGAATGGGTGGTTGCGGTCATCGCACGAGATCGCGACGCGACTCGGCGCGGAGCCTCTCGTGGCAGACATCGAGCGCCTGGCGCGCCAGGCGAGGATCGCTCTCGAGCATCCGAGCGATGACGCGCCCGTCCGGGATCCGCTTGGGTTGACCGACCGCGAGGCTGAGGTGATCCGGCTCGTCGCCGCAGGCCGGAGCAATCAGCAGATCGCCGACGAGCTGTTCATCACGCGAAAGACGGCGAGCGTTCACGTCTCGAACATCCTGGGCAAGCTCGGGGTCGCGAATCGGGTCGAGGCGGCGGCCGTCGCGCAGCGGCTCGGGCTCGGGCTCGACGAGCCTCGGGAGTAGCCCTCTACACTCGGTGGATGCCCAGGAAACTGATCCTTGACGTCGACACCGGAACGGACGATGCCGTCGCGCTGATGCTCGCGGCGCTCCATCCGGACCTCGAGCTGGTAGCGGCGACGACCGTCAATGGCAATGTGCCGGTCGACTACTGCACCGAGAACTCGCTACGCGTCTTCGACCATATCGGCATCCCGGTGCCGGTCTACGAGGGCGTCGCCAAGCCCATCGAGCGTGATGACTTCCCGATCCCGCGCGGCGACATCCAGAGCTCGAATGCCGTGCACGGCGGCTACCTGGACATCCCGCCCTCGCGGTCGACCAAGCAGGCGACCGGGGCGGTCGACTTCCTGATCGAGACCTATCGTGCCGCGACCGAGCCGATCGTCCTTGTGCCCGTCGGGCCGATGTCGAACGTCGCCACGGCACTCCTGGCCGAACCGAAGCTCAAGGATCTGATCCCCGAGATCGTGATCATGGGCGGTGCAAACCGGTACGGGAACGTGACGCCGCGGGCGGAGTTCAACGTCTGGGCCGATCCCGAGGCGGCGCGCGTCGTGATCAACAGCCGCGTGCGGAAGATCACGCTCGTGCCGTTGGACGCCACGCACCAGGCGCTCGTGTCGCTCGACGATTGCGCGGCGCTGCGGGCACTCGGCACGCCAGCCGGCGATGCGGCCGCGACCTTCACGGAGCGGCGCATCCAGGGCTACGACACCACCCAGCCGATGAAGCGCCCGAATGCCGCGCCGGTGCATGACGCCTTGGCTGTCGCATCGCTCGTCGACCCGAGCGTGATCTCGACGCATCACCTCCACGTCGATGTCGAGACGACGGGCGAGCTGACGGTAGGCGAGACCGTGGTCGATACGAACTTCCGTAGTCGCCAGGAGCCGAACATCGATGTCGCGCTCGATGCCGATGAGCGCAAGTTCGTGGCGATGCTGCTGGAGACGTTCGCCCGGACTGCGACCACGACGACCTGACATTCGGCCCTTTCCCTCGGCCACGCGCGTGGCGTAGCGTCTCGGACCATGGATACGCGAATGGTTCGGACCCGGGTGCTCGCGCTGGTCATCACCGCCATCGTGGCGGGGTGCACACCCGCGCCGGGCCCGTCCTTCTCGCCCTCCCCCTCGAACGTCGAAACGGCGTCAGCATCGCCGGCGCCGACATCTGCTTCACCGCCGACCTCGAGCCCGACGGAGGCGCAGACCGGCTGGCAGTCGGCGGGCAAGATGGACTTCCCGAGACTGGGGTCGAGGTCCGCCTTGCTCACAGGCGGCCAGGTCCTGGTGGTCGGCAACCAGGCCTGCGTCGCTGCGGGTGAGCCGACTAACAGCGAG